>JAEKLQ010000040.1 GCA_019509785.1 Fibrobacterota bacterium
TGTGATTGGATCACACTTGAATTGAGTAAGGTGTGATGAATCACATGTGCGCAAGTGTACCGGACGTCACACTCACTTACACAAAGTATACTGGTGAGGAATTACGAGAGATTATTCCAGCGCTATCACCCGCAACTGGATCCGCCGCTGACCACGGAAAGTATTCCACTCCGGATAGAAAGCAATCTTCGCGAGTCGCGGTTTTTCCATCACGTATTCCCGGAGGTACCCCAGGTTGAACGCGATGGCGTCGAAGAAGGCGCCGCCCGATCCCACCGTGAACTTGAGGTGCTTATCGCCCACCACCTTGGGCGCGGAGCGTAGCTCCACGTCTTCGGCGTAGAACATGGGGCTCTCGTTCAAGGGGCCGAAGGGTTCGAAGCGCTGGATCCACAGCATGTTCTCTTCGTTGAGCACGTCCAGGGCTATCTCCACTGCGGGTTGGATGCGCGGCACGAAGTCGTTGCCGGCCAGGTGCTCGGCGGCGGCGGCGTTCATGAGCGCGCGGAAGCCTTCGATGTTACCCTCCGGGATGGTGAGGCCGCAGGCGTGGTAGTGGCCGCCCCATTTCTCGAGCAGATGGGCCGCGCCCGCCAAGGCCTTGTGCAGGTTGAATCCGGTGAGGGTGCGGCCGCTGCCTTTGGCGGTCCCTTTGCCCACGTCGATGGCGAGCACGAAGCAGGGCCGGCGATAGCGCTCCACCAGGCGCGCGGCGACGATGCCGATCACGCCTTCGTGCCATTCCGGGGACGCGACGACCAGGCAGCCGGCCTCGAGGAAGGCAGGGTCGCCGTCGATCATGCGCACGGCCTGTTCGGTGATCAGCTGATCGAGTTTGCGGCGCTTCTGGTTCTCGGCCACCATCAGGTCCAGATAGCCTTCGGCCTCAGCGGGGGAAGCGGAGAGCAGGAGGCGCGCGCTGATTTCGGGGCTGCCCATGCGGCCCATGGCGTTGAGCATGGGCGTGACCTTGAAGAGGATCTCGCCGGAGGAGATGCGGCCGGGCTCCAGGCCGGCCCGGTCCATGAGGCCGCGCAGGCCTGGGTTTTCGGTGGCGGCCAGGCGGCGTAGGCCCGTCTTCACCAGGC
The DNA here is from genome assembly GCA_019509785.1 of Fibrobacterota bacterium. Classification (NCBI taxonomy): domain Bacteria; kingdom Pseudomonadati; phylum Fibrobacterota; species Fibrobacterota bacterium. The sequence goes on from JAEKLQ010000040.1 coordinate 1,089, forward strand.
GGCGGTTCTCGCCGGTCAGGGGGACGTTGTCGGCCAGGCTGCCCAGGGCCAACAGGTCCAGGAAGCGCTCGGCGGTCTCGCCCTTGAGGGAATTGGCCAGGGCGTTCAGTAACTTGTAGGCTACCCCGACTCCGGAGAGGCCTTTGTTGGGGAACGGGCATCCGGGTTGGTTGGGATTGAGGATGGCGTCGGCCGGGGGCAATTCCCCCGAGGCCTGGTGGTGATCGGTGAGGATGACGCCGATCCCCAGTTCCTTGGCTTTCGCGACCTCGGCGTTGGCGGATATGCCGGTGTCCACGGAAATGATCCAGCGGGCGCCGCGGGCGCGCAGCTTTTCCACGCTGGCGAAGGAGATGCCGTAGCCCTCTTGGAAACGGTTGGGCAGGAACCAGTCCGCGTTGAAGCCCAGCCATTTGAGGCCCTGGTAGAGCAGGGCCGTGGCGGTTACCCCGTCCACGTCGTAATCGCCGTGGACGCAAACCAATTCGCCGGCGGCATGGGCCGCGCGCAAGAGTTCCACCGCGCGCGGGAGGCCCAGCATGCAAGGGTCCTCGGCCAGGGTCTGCGCTCCCAGGGCGGCCAGGAAGAATTCGCGCGCTTGTTCCTTCTCTTCGATGCCGCGTTGCAAGAGCAGATCGGCGACGAAGGCGGGGCCGTTGATTTCCCGGGATAGCCTTTCGCGCAACGGATGGACGGCCGTCTCGGGTTTCAGGATGACGGCGGGAACGACGGGCTTCTTCAGCATACGGGGGCCAGCTTTTGCAGGTACTCCAAGTACAGCCCGAAAGCGGCGTTCTTGGGTTTGGCGTAATCTCGGACGGCCGCCAGCAACTCTTCCAGCCAGGCCGCGAGGGGCCGGAGATCGGCGGCCGCTTCCAGCGGAAGGAGGACTTCGGCCAGGGAAGCGTCGAACCCTTGGGCGGAAAGCGCGGCGCGGGTCCAAGCGCCCGGAGCGGCGGCCCCGGGACCATCGGGCGGGGAACCGGCGATGCGCAAGCGCAAGGCGAGGCGGATGACGCGAAGGAGAAAGGCCAGCTGCCGCGCGGCGGAGGCCAGATCTTCGAAGGCGGGGGAGGCTTCCAGATAATCGGCGAAGGCCAGGCCGTTCCCGGAGGCGGTAGAGGGATCGAGGGCGACCGCGAAGAAGCGGGCGGCTTCGGCGATCAGGTCTTCGCCGCCGTTGCGATGGAGGGCCAGCAAGGTCCCCGGCGAGCCTTCGGCGAAGGGAAGCAAGCGCTCGGGCACGGTGGGCATGTCCCAAGCCGTGGCGCGGTCGGCCGCGGCGGCGCGCAAGGCGGCCGGGCCCATGGGGAAGAGCGGAAGCTGGGTGCAGCGCGAAACGATGGTAGGGAGGAGCGCGCCGCGGTCTTCGCAGGCGATCAGGAAATAGGTGTCCGACGGGGGCTCTTCCAGGGTCTTAAGCAGGGCGTTGGCGACCGGGGCCTCCATGCTTTCGGCCTTGATCATGATGGCCACCTTTGATCTGCCGCCCGTCAAGGAGTAGGAGATTTTGCCCTGCAGGTCGCCGATCTGGGCGATGCGGATGATGGCCTTCTCCGCCGGGGCGAATCCGTACGGGTCCGCGGACAAGGAGGCGATCCCTTCCGTCAATTCGTCCACCTGGGACTGGGTCAGGGAACGCGAATCGCCGGCGTCCGATTTCTCCACCAGAGGGAGGACGAAGTGCAGGTTGTCCAGGTTGCCGCGGCGGCGTCCCAGGCAGCCGGGACAAGCCCCGCAGGGCCGCCGGGCCGCGTCTTCGCAGACCAGCAGATCGGCGATGTCGAGGGCCAAGGCGTTCTGGCCCGCCCCTTGGGGCCCATGGATAAGCAGGCCGTGGGGGAATTTGCCCGAGGACAAGGCCCGGGACAGGAAAGCCCGGGCATCATCGAGTCCTAAGGTGCGGCTAAAGGCGATCTCCATGGGGAAAAGTCAAAATAGCAAACGGTCCGGGCCCGGCCGTCCCGTCCCCGTGCTCGTGGTCCCGAAACCGTAGGGATTCCCGTCACCGGCTTTCACGCGGATCAGGCACTACTTGCCTCCCGATCGCAGCCATTCGGCCGGATCAAGGGTCTTGGTGCCTTTGCGCACCTCGAAGTAGACCCGGCCGGCTTCGGTGCTGACCGCGCCCAGTTCCTGGCAGGTCTTGATCTTGTCGCCCTGCCGCACGCGGATGCCCGCGAGATTGGCGTAGATGGTGTAGACGTCCGAGCCGTTATCGAGGATCACTCCCATCCCGTAGCCGGGGATGCGGCTGATGAGGGCGACCTCGCCGCTTACGGCCGCGTGTACGCTGGCGCCGGGGGCGCCCTTGATTTCGATACCCAGATTCTTGGTGGTGGTCTTGAGGGTGGCGTGGTATTGCAGGCCGTATTTCGAGACGACCTCGCCTTGCACGGGCAGGCAGTACTTGGTCCCCGTCTCCAACGTCGTCACGGCCTTTTTGCCGCGGGCCTGTTCTTCCTTGCGGCGCTTCTCCAGGGTGACGATGATCTCGTTGATGAGGCGCGCGTTCTCTTCCATCTCGGCCAGGGCCTGTTGCTTGGACTTCTCGTCCGATTGCAGGGCGACCAGGCGCTTCTCCTGTTCGCGCCGGGCGCGGGAGAAGGTTTCCCTTTCCTCCGCCTTGCGCGAACGGAAGCGCGATAGCTCGGCCATGCGGGCATCCAACTTGCCGGCGGCGCGGCGTTTGAGCTCCGCGTCCTCGCGGGAGGCTTCCACCAGTTCCCGGTCGTAGCGGAGCACGCGCTTCATGAAGAAGACCTTACGCATGAAATCGCCGCTTCCGGTCTCCCATCCCCGCATGACGAACCGATCCGGCCCGCCTTCCATGTAAAGCGCCCGGACGCGTTTGGCCATGACCTGGTTCCGCTCGCGGATGCGGGCTTCTATCCCCGCCAAATCCTCCCGCACGGCCGACAGCGACTTGCCCAGGGTCCCTTCCGTGGAATCGAGCCGCAGTAGGTATTCCTCGGTGTGGCGGATGTTTCCTTCCAGCTTTTCCAGGGTACCCAGAGTGGAGACCTTTCGCTCGCGCAAATCGGCCAACTCCCGCTGTTCGCTCTTCAAGCGGTCGCGTAAATCGTCGAGCTCTTGCTTTTGCCGCGCGATTTCGCGATCGTAGTCGCGCTTCTCCAGGCCGGCGGCCGGCCGCAGGCAGAGCGCCAGCAGCGCGAGCCCGATCGCCGGCCGAAGCGTAAAGCTTGCGCGTCGCGAGGGCTGCGCCGCCGGCGTATCGGACTTAACGACTGCTGGTTCCATCCGCATCGTACGCCTGGCCATTTAACCTCAGGCCGCGTGCCCGCGCAGGAAATCCCGTACGGTGCGCGCGCTCGCGACGGCGGCGATGGCGGCGGTGGCGGCCATCAGTGCCAGCGAGCAGGCCGCGAAGGGAACCCGCGCGGCCAGGCCCTCGGAAACGATGCGCGCGAGACCCGTCAGGAAGGCCAAGGCGGCGACGCCGATAAGGCTGCCGAGCAGCCCGAGCAGAACGCCTTCGAGCAAGAAAGGGGCGAGTATGAAGAATTGGCCCGCGCCGCAATATTTCATGTTTTCCACCAGGATGCGGCGGGAGTAGAGGTTGAGCTTTATGGAATTGTGGATGATGAGGGAGAGCGCGCCCGCCACCAGCAGCATCAAGAGGCTCGCGCCCCATTCCACCGGGGCCCGCCATTTGTCCAGCCACGCCAGGTAGAGGGAGTTGGCTTCGGCTTCTTCCACCTCCTCGAACTGCCGCGCGCGGTCGAGAAGCAGATGGTTCTGCGCCGACGACCGGAAGCCTTCGGAAGGATAAAGCAGGAAGGAATGGGGGAGGGGATTCCAATCCAGGGATCGGATCATCTCGTCACCGAAATCACGTTTGAACTCGGCCAGGGCGTCGTCCTTGCTCACGAAGACCACCGAATCCAGGCCTTGCAGCCGCCGCAGCTTGGACTCCAGCCGATCGAGGGAGGCTTGGTCCTCGTATTTGGCCCCGGGGAAGACGCGCACCACGCTGTCCTTGGCCCCCCCGCGCCCCAGGGACCAGACCATGGCGAAGGCGAGCAGGAGCCCGGCGAATACCGAAGTGCAAATGCCGATGGTTATGACGGAGGTGATGGAGAGGAACTTGTCGGAGCGGAACCCGCGGAAGGCTTCTAGGAGCAGGTAGCCGATCTGGTTCTTCATGTGGCTATCCGTAAGGTAGCAAAGCGATTGTGGGAAGATTGGGGGCGGTCTATGCGCGCGGGGGCGGGTCTTCGGTCCGGTTCGGATGCTCGCTTTCGGCGCGATGGGTCTTTACACGGCGCGGGAAGGGTCGCGCCCGCAAATCGCCCCTGGGATCGTTGCTACGTGTATGCGGGCTTTCCGGACGCGGCATCGAATCCCTTCCCGCGCCTTGAAGCTCGCAACTCACCGGACCGAAGCCCCGCCCCCGCCCGCGGGCCGCCCCCTTCGTCCCGCGCTTGGCGGCCTTCCGGTTTTGGCGGGCTATGCTGGTCTTATGGCTGTGTCGCTTGTATGCCGCTCTTGCTCGCGGGGCTCCTTTGGACGGGGTCCTCAATAGCCGCGCTCGGAGGGTTCGGGGAGGTCGTTTCTTCGTCGAAGACCCTGCGGTCGCTGGGACGCTGTCGGGGTTCCGATCGGGCCTGTCCGTGCGCGCGCAATTCTACGGACCCCGCTCCCGAACCGCTTTACCTCCGCCCCCGCAAGACCGAACGCTACGACGGCCCCTCGCCCCCGCAAAAACCCATCGCATACACACCTTGCCTCCGCCGCGGCCCCCTTCCACCGCAAATCGCATAGGCGGTGGGCCTCCCCGGCCGCGGTAGGCGGTGCGGGTCCGGGGCGCGGTTCCGCCGCATCAAGGCGGAGGTAGATTCGGGAAGGAGAGCGGACCGCAGCGCTCAGAAAGCCCGCGTGCGCGAAACATCGATCGCGAAGGGAGATACGCGGGCGTCCTCCTTCCCGAATCGTACGGCGACCTATCTCTTCGTGAAGCCTTGCCCGCGGCGGAACCGCGCCCCGGACCCGCCCCGCGGAACAGGGGCAGGAAGCCAGCCGGCCTATCCCGCCTGCGTCTGCGCCGGCGCGACGGAAGCGCTCGGCTGGGCCTGCGGGTTGATCTCGCGGAACAAGAAGCTCGGGCGGTGGTACACGTAATAGCCCGGGAAATCCCGATGCGATCCGTGGGCCTGGAAGCGGATCTTCGCTAGGGAAACCTCTTGCAGGATTTTCACGGCCGGGAGATCCAACCGGAAAGCGGCCTCCCATTCCGCCGGATTCGCGGGACGGCCGCCCGATTCCCGCGAGCCGTCGTGATCGAATTCCAATCGGTAATCCGCCAAACCGAGGCAGGGATCATCCGCCGCCTCGGCGCTACCCGCCAGGCGTACCGTCCAGAGGGAAGCGTTGAAGTCCCGCAGGCGCGTCTTCATCAGGGCCAGCCCGCGGAAAACGCCTCCCTTATCCGTTCCCGTGAACTCGTCCAGGTTGTCGATCAGGATCACCAGCGGGGCTTGCGCGGTGCCGCGTTTACGTTGCTTGGGCAGGAAATCATGCTCGATATACTTGAGCAATTGGTCCAGGCCGTCGTCCCGGTTACAGGGGATCAATTGCGGGGGGTTCGGGAACAAGGCGTCATAGGCTTTGGCCAGCGATCCCGCCGCCGGCACGCCGCCCGATGGTTTACCCGCCAGCGGGTTGCCGCGGTAATGGCGCGACAAGGAAGCCAGGGCCAGTTCCCCCAGCGACCGCCGCTTGGAGAATACCAGAACCTGGCCGGTGCCTTCCTTTACGAAACCTTCCGCGCTTTGCAGCAGGAATTGGAAAGCCGGCTCGCCCGCGAAGGGATCGCAACGCAGCATCAGCAACTCCCCGCATCCCGCGCCCTGATGGATCTTGTTGAAGGTGGAGGAATACAAAGGCCAGCGCCATTTGCCCCGCAGGTAATCCTGGAACCAGTTTTCCAAGGCGCGCAAATCCTCGCGCGGAGCATGCCCGGAGTGTTCCTGGTTGTCCTCCGCTTGCGCGGTTTCCCGTTCCATCACCGCGCTCGCCGCGCTCTCGTATTGCGGTTCGCCCGTCTCGCTCCAGCTCTGCGATAGGCCCTGGATGTTGGAGGGCGGCGCGTAATTTTCGCCGAGCGGCCTCTCCTTGGGGCGCTTGGCTTCGAAGACCTCTTCGAATAAGGCCCCGATGGTCGCCTCCTCGCCCGGTTCCAACTCGCCCGAAGACGTCACCACCATGCTGTCAGGCGCGTCCGGCACGAAAATGCCCGGCAGGCCCGGCACTGGATCGAAAATCTTCCCCGTCACCGACGAGGTCAGGGCGAATCGCTTATGATCCTGCGTCGTCATCTTCTTTTCCAAGGCTTCCAAGAGCTTCTTGGTGGCTAATGCCAAGCCCGGTTTCGACAACGGCCTCCGGTGCAATGCCGCCGGCGCCCACAAGCGCACCGCCACCCCCGTCAGGAAATAATCCAGGCTATACCGTTTCGCGCCGATGCGCCCTAGGATCGATTCGATCTCATGCACGAAGTTGACCGCCTCGGAGGGATGCGTGCCGGGCGCCGTCATCTCCTGGATTAGTTCGGGTTTGAACAATAGGCAGAAACTCAAGGAATGCGCCCGCGCTTGATCCTGCCCGGAGAATTCCGCCAGGCTCCGGTCGAACTGGTTATAGGCCGCGCGCGTCGGGATCTGCGCTTGGTTGTACGCGAAATTGCTCAAGCAGAAATTGCACCGTCCCACTAACCCGCGACAGGCTTCCAAGAGAAAGTCGGGATCATTGAAGAAGCCGCGGCCCTCGATCTTGTTGGCCTTCGCGTTGACGAGCAGGATTTCCAGGTACGCCTTGCCTCCTTCGGAAAGGGGAACGAAGGTCTTGAGCAGATCGGGTTTGCTGAATAAGGATGAGTGCATGGGTATACCATTCTCCCGCCATCCGCGCGTTTTGGGTAGGGGTAGGCTGCGATCAGGCGATTTGGCTATCTTGGGAGCCGTGGTAACCCTCGGAATCGAAACCTCTTGCGACGAAACCGCCTGCGGCATCGTCGACGACGGCATGCGCGTATTGGCCAACGCCATCCACAGCCAGATCGATCTGCACGCGGTATACGGGGGCGTGGTTCCCGAAATCGCCGCCCGCGCCCATCTTGAAAAGATCGACCCCATCGTCCGCGCCGCCCTGGAGGCCGCGTCCCTCGATCTTTCCCAAGTCGATCAAATCGCCTTCACCCGCGGTCCCGGCTTGCTGGGACCGCTCCTGGTCGGCGCCTCTTTCGCCCGCGCCCTCGCGCGTTCCCTGGGCAAGCCCGTCGCCGGCGTCAATCATCTCGAAGGCCATCTCGCCTCCGCCTTCCTGGAGGCGCCTGATCTCGCGCCGCCCCTGCTCTGCCTGGTCGTCTCCGGCGGCCATACCGAATTCATCAAGGTGGATGCCGGGCTCCGCTACACCGTCCTCGGCAAAACCCGCGACGATGCCGCCGGCGAGGCCTTCGACAAGTGCGGCAAAATCCTGGGGCTGGGCTATCCCGCCGGCCCGCTGGTCGCCAAGCTGGCCGCCGGCGGCCGTCGCGACTTCCTGGCCCTACCGCGCGCCCTGGATCGGCAGGACAACTTCGAGTTCTCCTTCAGCGGCCTCAAGACCGCCGTCCTCCGGTACGTCCAATCCGCCGATCCGGACGCCATCCGAAACCAATTGCCCCATATTTGCGCCTCCCTGGAATCGGCCATCGTCGAGGTGCTGGTGAAGAAAGCGGGGCAGGCGCTGGACTGGGCAGGGTGCGATTCCCTGGCCGTGGTGGGCGGCGTTTCCGCCAATGCCCATTTGCGCGAACGCATGGCGGAAGCGGGCCGCAAACGCGGATTCCGCGTCGTTTTCCCTTCTCCCTGGCTCTGCGGGGACAACGGCGCCATGATTGCCGCCATCGCGCAATGGCGCGCCAACCATGGGATCCAGGTGACCGAAACGGCCGTAAACCCTTCCCTGACTTGGGCCTGATGGCTCTTGGGCGATTGACAATGAGCCCCCTCCAACCTATAGTATCTGTATCGCCCACCCGCCCGGAGGCCCTATGTCAGCCCTGAAGTTGTTTACCGTCGCCGCCGCTTTGGCCCTGGCCGTCGCCGCCCGGGCGGATGAGAACGACGTGCGCGCCGCCGCCGACAAGGTGAAGGACGCCAAACTCAAAGCGCACTTGATGGAGAACATCGACATCTTCGGGAAGTCCGATCTGCCGGCCATCTACATCTTCGCGCCCGGCTCGGACGGTTCCGAAGATCTGAAGGGCTCCATCCTCACGCGCGATTTCTCGCGCGATCCTTTCTTCATGCAAAACGTCGACCGGGAAGAGTTCGAATTGAAAGTGACCCTGCGGGAGATTTCCCCGGACGATGACGAGAAGAAAAAGGAAGAACAACAAGCGAAGCGTTAAGCGCCCCGCAACCGCGCATCGACCCGTTACTATAGACGCTTCACCGGATTTTCTTCCCGTCCTTATCCCACTCTTCGTTTTTGAGTTCCTCGCCTAGGCGATATTCGATCTTCTGGTTCAGCTTCCCGTCCTCGAACCAGCTTCGATAGGTGCTGTCCAGCTTGGTACCCGCATAAAAGCTCTCAGTCATGGTTTTCCCGTTCTCGAAAAAATGCCGATGGACCACCCTGCTTCCCACCGGCTTCTGTTCGACGGAAACCTTCCCGGACTCGAACCATTCATTCATCAGCGATGTTTTGCAACCCGCCCCGAGTTCGGTCTTGCATTCGGTACGGCTTTTGAGATTGCCGTTCTTGTAATAGCTCAGCTGGATGATGGAGTCGGCCTTCTCGACGTGGCGGAGAAGTAATTTCCCGGTCTCGTGGGAGTAGTCGTCGCGGACGGCGGTATCGTATAAGTAGGGCTTGCCCTGGCTATAGATCATGTAAAATCCGTTCAGGGTACCGATATAGGTTTCCGAGAAGTTGATGCAGACTTGGCCCCCGAAATCGTCCACATGGAAGACCCGATCCAGGGAATCCAGGAAAACGATGCTGTCCAGGTTCGCGTACTTGTAGATGTACCGGGTCGAGCGCGTCCCTTTGCCGTGCCCATGGAATTCCGTGAACACGGATCGGGAAGTGTCCGGCGCGATTTCCCACTTCGAAGCGAAATTCCCGAGCGAATCGTATTTGAATTTCGTGCCGATCAATTCGTATCCGGCCTCCGGAATGCCTTTGCAACCGCCCCTGAAATCGGAAGAATAAATCTGCCGGCCCGCGAGGTCGAACGCCGTGACGGCTAAATGATCGCCCTTGCTTTCGAATGTCGCCATCCTCTTTCCGTTGATAAGCAAGGGAACGGTCCTAGGGCCCACCGCGCATCCGGCGAGGAGGATCGTTGCGGCGAGAAACCGGGCGCTTCTTGTCAGTCCTTGCAGCAAGGCTTCAATCCTTCCTTCACCTGTTCGGCCAAGGTATCGCCGACCGAATTATAGCGGGCGACGTCGCCGCTATCGTTGATCACGAAAAACACCGGGACGGATCCGGTGCCGTACTTCAAGGCGAAATTCCGATCCGCATCCTTGAAGCAGGCGCCGGTCAGCTTCTCCTCCCGGATGAAACTGGTGAACTGGTCATCCGTATTGAATTTGATGCAGATGTTTATGCGCTCGTAGCCGAGGGAATCCAGGATTTTCCTGGCCTTTTCGATCTTCGGCATGGCGGCGTGGCAGTGGGGGCATACGGAAGACAGGTAGTAGATGGAGATGTTCTTGCCGCGGAAATCCGCGAGCCGTTTGGTATTCCCGTTGAAAGGCGTGAGCGCCAAACCGTAGTCGAAGTTCTTCATTTGCGTAACGGGTTCGGTCGGGCCCTTCAGGCGGGGAGCCGTCGCGCAACCGGAAAACAAAACGGCGATCATCATGGCTACGAGGATTTTCACAGGCAGGTTCCCTTCGGATGTCACGGTAGTCGGCGGTATACGAGCCTGCAAAAGATAAACCCCGCGGAGGAATTTGCTGTCGTGGCATCCGGCTTGGGGATTTTGCGGATGATTTGGTCGATGGCATCGTTCAAGGCCAAGGGATTCTCGATCATCGGAAAGTGGGACGTCCCCGGGATGCGGGTGAGTTCGTAGCCGTTGCGCGCTTGCCGGGCAAGCGCCTCCTCGTTGGTAGGCAGGTATTCCACGTTGATGAGATGCAACATGGGTCCCAGGCGGGGCAGCAGTTCCCGCTCAAGGCGATCCATCTCGAAAACTTCGGGCATGATCGCCATGCCCATGGGCCTATAGGCGTTCCGATAATCCTCGACCACGCGCGCGGCCAATTCCGGCGGCGTTCGCGGAGTCAGCAGGGCCATGCGCGCGTACCCTTCGTTGGTCCCGGCGAAATCGGTTTTGAGATTTTCCAGGATGGTTCGGACCTGCTCCCGGTATTGTTCCGGTAAAGGGTTCCCGGCGTTTTTGAATATGTCGATGCCTATGAATCCGATCACGGATTCCGGATGCAGGGTGGCGGCGATGAGATTGATATGGGCGCCCAGCGAATGCCCGATCAGGATGATAGTCCACCTGCTGCTTCCAATAATCCTGATCGATGTAGGATCCATGGACGAAAAGCAAGGTCGGATCCCCTTCGCCCGCCACCCTGTAATCGATTTCCGCATTTTCCCTGTTTATCCGATTCATGGCGCTCTCCTTCGCTGAGGGCCCTCCACCCCTCTCAGGAAAAACCATTCTCCAGCTTGGCTTGTCGCGGGAATTTTAGCTACGGCTTGCGCGCGTAAACCCGCATCTGATCGCCCCATCCCGGCGCGGTCAGGATGCCCGAAATCGTCTCCGCCACCTTGGTCTTGAACTTCGACCACTTCGACTCGCGGGAGACGCCGATCAGTTTCTCCTTGCGCGACTTGGCCCTGGCTTCCCGCTCGCGCAAGCTTTCCAGCCATTGGGAGCGGGCGTCCTGGCCGCGGTCCACCCGGTTGCGGGGCAGGAACCAATCGCGCAGAGGGGCCAATCCCGAAGTGCGGATTTTCACTTCGGTAAAGCCGGCCTTTTCCAATAAGGCCTTGAGCTGGGGAGGGGTGAAGTAGCAGAGTTGGCGCGCCGGTTCGAAGCCGTACCAACGCTTGCGGGCGATGCGACGCACCAGGCTGTCGTAGTTGGCGGTGGAGAGGGCCACCAGGCCGCCGGGATTCAGGTGGGCATGGACCCAGCGCAGGAACTCGAGGGGGTGGGGTTCGCGTTGGATCACGTCCCAGGCGCAGGCGATATCGTAGCGGCCCTCCCAGGGATCGCGGAAGATATCGGTGGCCGAGACTTGCAGGTCGAAGCGTTCGCGGGCGAAGGCGGCCCGTTCCTTGGACCACTCCAGCCCTTCCACCGCGGCGTAGTGCGGGCGGCAGAGTTGCAGGAAGTGCCCCCAGCGGCAACCGATCTCCAGCAGCGAGGCCGAGCGTTGGCCCATGCCGCGCAAGGGGGGCATCTCCCGGTGCATGCGTTCCATGCGCTCGGCGGCCCGGTGGCGCAATTGCAGATTGCGTTCCGAGGAGATGGGAGTGGGTTCGCGCCGCATGATCTCTTCGCGGAGCGAGGTGGCCAGGCGGGGCGAGACGTAGCGCAAGCCGCAATGCTTGCACTGGCGCAAGAGGGTAGGGCCGAGCCGGCCATGAATGCGGGCCGGCAGGTTGCCGCAAGCGGGGCAAGGGGTCTTTTCCAGGAATTCGTGGCTGCCTTCGTCGCGGATCAGCCGGCTCCAGAAATCGTCCAGGGGGCGCGGTGCCTGATCTCGATCGCGCCGGCCGTTCTCGCGCGGGCCCCGGTCCGATCGGTTGCCGTCGCGTGGACCGCGATGCCGATCCCCGCCCTGACGGCCGCGGCCCAGATCGCGCCAACGCCCGCGGCCCCTATCGGGCTTTCCGTCCCGGCCTTGCGCGCGCGGTTCTTGGCTATGCGAGCGCCCGTCTTGGCTTTGGGGACGGTCGTCCCGGCCCTGGGAGCGGCCCTCCCGGCCGCTGCTATCGCCGCCCCGGGGATCCGATGAGGGACCGTCCCTCCGTTGGCGTCGTTTGCGCACCTTGAAATAATAACTTCGATCCGACCCGAGGATAAAGGATTCCCTCGCATTTGCTTCGCGGCGAGCAATTGCTACCGTTGTCCGATGGACGCTCCCCTGCTGATCAAGAACGCCCTCGCCGTGCTGCCGGGCGGAATGGCGCCGGCCGATGTGCTTGTCGTGAATGGCGTTATCAAACAAGTGGGGGCATCGCTTTCCGCGCCGGGCGCCGAAGTGATCGATGCGACGGGGTTGACCCTCATTCCGGGGGCCATCGACCCCCAGGTGCATTTCCGCGATCCGGGAATGGAGTGGAAGGAAGATCTGGCCTCCGGTTCCCGCGCCGCCGCCGCGGGCGGGGTCACCGGTTTCCTGGAGATGCCGAATACCCAGCCGCCCACGACCACCACCGCCCTCATGGCGGCGAAAAAGGAGATCGCGGCCCGCAAGAGCCTGGTCAATTACAACTTCTTCATCGGGGCCACGCCCGCAGCCCTTCCCGATCTCGACACCACCCCCAACGTGTGCGGGATCAAGATCTTCATGGGCGCCTCCACGGGAACGCTTCTGGTCGATAAGATGGAGGATTTGGATCGCATCTTCGCGCGCGGGCGCCGGCTCATCGCCGTACATGCCGAGGACGAAGCGCTCATCCGCGAGAACAAGGCCCGCTACGGAGCCGCGACCAAGCCCGAGGATCATGGCCTCATCCGTAGCCCGGAGGTGGCGCTGCGGGCCACGCAGAATGCAGTGGGGCTTTGCCGTAAATACAACCGCCGCCTGCATATCCTGCATCTGACCACGCAGGAGGAGGCGGAGTTCCTGGCGAAGGAGAAGGCGGGCCTGCCGCTTTCGTCGGAGGTCTGCCCGCAGCATTTCCTGCTGCCCGCGCCCGATTGCTACCGGACCCTGGGCACCTACGCGCAGATGAATCCCCCCTTGCGCGAACGGCGTCATGGCGAAGCCCTGTGGCACGCCCTCAAAACCGGCGTCATCGATTGCATCGCGACCGATCACGCCCCGCATACCCGCGAAGAGAAGGATAAGGGCTTCCCCCACGCGCCTTCGGGCATGCCCGGCGTGGAGACTTCGCTGCCGCTGATGCTGAACCGGGTGAACCAAGGTTTGTGCACCTTGACCGAGGTCGTGGCCTGGATGTGCGCGAATCCCGCGCGGCTCTACGGCCTCAAGGGCAAGGGCCGCATCGAGGCCGGCTACGATGCCGATCTGGTGCTGATCGATATGGCGCGCGAGAAGATGATCGAGAACGGCAAGCTCCAGACCAAGGTCAACTGGAGCCCGTACGATGGCTGGAAGGTGAAGGGATGGCCCGTCATCACCATCGTGAACGGCCACGTGGTTTTCCGCGAGGGGCAGTTCTACGAGGATCGCATGGGCCGGGAGATGCTGATCGACGCGCCTTGGGAGCACGGCCGGGCATTCCCTTGATACCGCATACCCTGACCGCGTTGCGGTGGCTGGACGGCAACCCTTTCGCATCCTTGGCGGTGCCCCCCGTCTTGCTGATAATCCAGTTCCTGGATCTGCTGCTCTTGTTCCGGGTGGGATTGCCGCAATCCATGGCGGATACCCACGGGAAAGCGGCCTTATGCATCTTGTTCCTGTTCGCGCTTTCGCTGATCAGCATTCCCGCCCTGATGCTCGCGGTGCGCCAGGTTTTCCTGCTACCCAACAAGGTCGCGCCTTCCCTGGCCATCCTCGCGAACGGCTGTTATTTCGTCGGCTTCGTCTTTTTCTTCGTCCTCTGCTTCGTCGTCCGCACCTTCACCTGAACCTTGGTTGCCCCTAAGCGCCTGCTCCGGGGACCCGGGATCCGCCTCGCCGGCGTTCCAATCCGGCACGCACGTAACCGCCAGGTAACCCCCAGTTCCGCGCGTTCAGCCGTTTCCGCGCGCTTTCGCGGGATGGCATAAGTGTTGCGGTTTATCCCGGATCCACGGAAGGAAAACCCATGCTTGACAATGCCGCCACCTTGGCCCCGGTCCCCGATCTCGAGCTGTTCGACGCTTATTCGCGCGCCGTGATAGGCGCAGTCGAAAAGGCCGGCCCCTCGGTGGTTTCCATTTCGGCCTTCCATAAGAAGCCGGCCCGCCCCGCCGGCCCGGAATCGAAGCGGGGTGGGGGTCCCGAGTCCGAACAGGGCCAAAGTCCCGGAGGCGCTCCCGGACGCTCCGCGCCTAGCGATCCCGGCCGCTCCCTGCCCGCGCCCCGCGCCGATGCGGAAGAAGCGCCGGACCCCGAACATGCCGGCAGCGGTTCCGGATTCGTCTTCACGCCCGACGGTTTCATCCTGACCAATAGCCACGTGGTCCATGGAGCGGCGCGCCTGGAAGTGGGCCTGCCAGACGGGATGCGCCATGAAGCCAGCCTTATCGGGGACGATCCGGATACCGATCTCGCCGTCATCCGCATCACGGCCCCGACCTTGAAGGCCGTCGAGCTGGGGGATTCGCAGGACGTGCGCGTTGGCCAATTGCTGATCGCTATCGGGAATCCCTTCGGGTTCCAGGCCACGGTGACCGCCGGCGTCGCCAGCGCCTTGGGCCGTTCCATGCGTTCCACCACGGGGCGCCTGATCGAGAACGTCATCCAGACGGATGCCTCGCTGAATCCCGGCAATTCGGGCGGGCCGCTAGTGGACGCGCGCGGGCGCGTGGTAGGCGTGAACACCGCCATCATCCGGCCGGCGCAGGGCATCTGCTTCGCCATCGCCGTGAATACCGCCAAGCGGGTGGCCGCGCAGTTGATGCAGAAGGGCCATATAGTCCGGGGTTTCCTCGGGCTGGGAGGACAGGATATTCCGCTGCCGCGCCGGGTGGTGCGCTTCCACGGACTGGAGCGGGAGGAAGGCATCCTGGTGATCGGCGTGGAGGCGGATAGCCCAGCCCAACGGGCGGGCCTTAAGGATGGCGACGTGATCGTGGCCATCGGGGGCGAGCCGGTGCGGGGCCTGGACGATTTGCATCGCCTGCTCACCGAGGAATGCATCGGGGTGGAAACCTCCCTTGCGGTGATCCGGGGCTTTACCGAAAAGTTGCATCTCAAGGTGAAGCCCAGCATGCGTAAAGCGGCCTGAGCGTGGCGTTCCACCAGGGGAAGTATGCTGCTGGAGCTTTGGCGCGCCAATGGCGCGACTTTTGGCGCTCCAATGTCGCTCCCCTGGAACTTGCATTGTGCTGAGAAGGGCTTGCTAGGGGTGGTTTCTTGGCGCGCCAATGGCGCTCCCGTTGGCGCTCCATTGGCGCGCCCGGCCCCGGCACGCCACAGCCGCAGCCCCTTGCGCGTAACCGCTCCTGCTTGCGGCGTCCTGCTTGCGGCGATTGGAACCCCCATTCCATAATGGAAGGGCATGACCGCTTCCATTCTCCGCTTTCCGGTTGGGCGCTTCGCTCTCTTGGCCGTTTGCGCCCTGGCCGCCGTGGCCGCGGCGGAAGCCTGGGCCCGGCACCGCACGAGTCATTCCCGCCTCGCCGTCGCATTCGAGCGTGGCCCATACCGCCGCATCCTGGTGGTGAACCCGCCCACGGGCGACAGCGGGCAAGCGCGCGTCACCACCAATCGCTGGGGCATGCGCGGCGATGATCCGCCAGCGGATTGGGAAGCGTGGGACACGTGGATCGCGGTCGGTAGCAGCACCACGCTCTGCCCTTATCAAGACGATGCCCGCGCTTGGCCCTCCCGGCTGCAAGCGAGGCTGCGCAGCAAACGGCCGCGTACTTGGATCGGGAATGCCGGCATCGACGGTGTCACGGCCATTTCCCTGGAAGCCATGCTCGATCGAATTGTCCGGGAAGCGCAGCCCCATGGCGTCCTGATCTTGCCTGGCGGGCCGGAGATGGCGGGCGAGCTTTCCGATGCGGGCCGGCGCGGCAATCCTTACGACGACGCTTTCTTCCGGAGGTTGGGGCATTTATCGGATCGTCCGCCCTGGCGCCGGCGCTTCGGGCTTGGGCGCCTCTTCGACCCTGGCGATCCGCGCTTCGTCCCGGACAGCTCGGGGCATAAGCCTTGCGTCCCTTCGCCGCTAAGCGTGCCCGAAGGACCCTTGCCGTCCTTCGATTCGCTGTTGCCGTCCCTGCCCGCGTATCGGGCCCATCTCCATCGCATGGGGGCGCTGGCCAAGGGCATTGGGCTACGCGCGGTTTTCCTGACCCAGCCCATCGGCTTCGGAACCGATTCCGCTTGGGCCGGACGCGAAGCGCGCGTGGTACGGCTTTTCGGACGCGAACGGCATTTTTCCTGCGCTACGGAAAGACGCTTACGCGATGCTTATAACGCTTCCTTACTCCAAGTCTGCGCCTCCGACTCCCTGGAATGCTTCGATTTGGCCGCCCGCATGTCCGGGGACCCCCGCTGGTTCTATGACGGATCCCATTTCAACGATGCCGGTTCGGACTTTGCCGCCGCGTCCATCGCCGATTACCTTCTCTCCGCATCGCCGCTCTCCAGGCCCCGCTAAAACCCCAATTCAACCCCTTTTTCCAGGCTAGGGGTAGGATATATCTTCATTTCATGATATATTGATATACGGTCATGGGGGACATCCTGCATATCGAGGAATTGACGGAAGTTTTCCGTCTGCTCAGTGACGAGACGCGGCTACGCATCCTTTCCGCACTACGCGAAGCCGAACTGGCCGTGGGGGAACTGCAAAAAATCCTCGGGTTAGGCCAAAGCACCTTGAGCACCCAATTAGGACTGTTAAAAGAACAGGATCTGGTGGCCAGCCGCAAAGAGGGGCAGAAGGTCCTGTACCGCATCCCCCGCAACGGCCATGTGGACGCCAAGCTCGGCATCGTGGAGAACGCGCTGCAAAGCGCGCCGGCGGCGAAGTGGTATGCCCGCGACATCCGCGCCCTCAAGAAGGCGCTCGAGGAGCGCAGCGAGCGCTCGCGGGAATTCTTCAACAGCCAGGCCGTGCAGAACATGCCCTCGCCGGGGCAGACCTGGAGCGCCTTATGCCATGGCCTCATCCGCCTCATCCGCGGGCAGCGCATCCTGGACCTGGGCTGCGGCAACGGGCGCTTGGCCATCCTGCTTGCGCAATCCGGCAATTCCGTCATCGGTATCGATAGCAGCGAAGAGCAAATCCGGCTGGCGCGCGCCAACTGGGCTTCGGCCAGCCTCGCTCCGGGAGGATCCCTGGAATTTCGCCACGCGCCCATGGAAGCCACCGGCCTGCCGGACGCGGGCTTCGATTCCGTCATCCTATCGCAGTCCCTCCATCATGCGGCCAAGCCCAAGGAAGCCCTCGCCGAATCGCGGCGGCTGCTGGCCTCCGATGGCCGTATCCTAATCCTCGATCTCCTGGCGCACGGGGAAGAATGGATGCGCACCAAGTTCGGGGATTTCTGGTTGGGCTTCTCCCAGGCCGACCTGGAAGGCTGGCTCAAGGAAAGCGGTTTCACCGGGCTGCATTCCGAAATCACCGGACCGGGGAAGGATTACCCTGAGATCGAAGGCCTGATGGTGCAGGCCACCAAGAAATAAGCGAATTTCAAACCGACCTCCGCAAAGGATCCGAGATGCCCTTTAAGCCCCATCCCGCCATCGCCCATCTGCCCGTCGTGAAGGCCGTGCAGGAGCGCATCCTCATCCTGGACGGCGCCATGGGTTCCATGATCCAGACGCACTCCTTGAGCGAAGAGGATTTCCGCGGCCACCAGTTCCACGATCATGCTTGCGACCTCAAGGGCAATAACGATTTGCTCGTGCTCACCCAGCCCGAGGTCATCGCCGGCATCCATCGGGCCTACCTGGAGGCGGGCGCCGACATCCTGGAGACCAATACCTTCAACACCAACGCCATCTCCATGGCCGATTACAAGATGGAGAACCTGGTCTACGAGATCAACAAGGCCGCGGCGTCGCTGGCCAAACGCGAATGCGAAGCCATGACGAAGAAGACCCCGGACCGGCCTCGCTTCGTGGCCGGCTCCATGGGCCCCACCACCCGCACGCTCTCGATGTCCCCGGACGTGAACGATCCCGGTTTCCGCTCCATCCAATGGGGACCGTTGGTCGACGCCTATACCGAGCAGATCCGCGGCCTGGTGGACGGCGGGTCCGATCTGATCCTCATCGAGACCATCACCGATACCTTGAATTGCAAAGCCGCCCTCTTCGCCCTGGAAGCCTATTTCGAGAAGACGGGAACGCGCTTGCCGGTGATGATCTCCATGACCATCGTGGATAAGAGCGGCCGCACCTTGTCGGGCCAGACCGTGGAAGCCTTCTGGTATTCCGTCAGCCACGTGCCGGTGTTTTCCGTCGGCATCAATTGCTCCCTCGGCGCCGAGGACATGCGCCCGTATATCGAAGAGTTGTCGCGCATCTCCGATTGCCTGGTGAGCTGCCATCCCAATGCCGGCCTCCCCAACGCCTTCGGCAAGTACGATCAGACCGCGGATCAGATGGCGCCCCTCATCGAGGACTTCGCCAAGAGCGGCTTCCTCAACATCGTGGGCGGCTGCTGCGGCACCACGCCCGACCATATCCGGGCCATCGCCGCCATCGTGGCCAAATACCCGCCGCGCCCGGTGCCCGAGATCGAACCCTACACGCGCCTGTCCGGCCTGGAGCCCCTGGTCATCCGCCCCGAGTCCAACTTCGTCAACGTGGGCGAGCGGACCAATATCACTGGTTCTCCGAAGTTCAGCAAAGCCATCCTGGGCGGGAACTACGAAGAAGGCGTCGCCATCGCCAAGCAGCAGATCGACGGCGGGGCCCAGATCTTCGACGTGAACATGGACGAAGGTATGCTCGATTCCGAAGCCGCCATGTTCCGCTTCCTGAACCTGGTGGCGGTCGAGCCCGACATCGCCGCCAAGCCGGTGATGGTCGATTCTTCCAAATGGAGCGTGATCGAAAAGGGCCTGCAATGCTGGCAGGGCAAGGGCATCGTCAATTCCATCAGCCTTAAGGAGGGCGAGGCCGCGTTCAAGGAAAGGGCCAAGCTGATCCGCCGTTATGGCGCGGCCGCCGTGGTGATGGCCTTCGATGAGCAGGGCCAGGCCGACAATTTCCAGCGCCGCACCGAGATCTGCAAGCGCAGCTACGATATCCTGACGAAGGAAGTGGGTTTCCCGCCCCAGGACATCATCTTCGATCCCAACATCCTCACCGTCGCCACCGGCCTGGAAGAGCACAATAATTACGCCGTCGATTTCATCAACGCCTGCCGTTGGATCAAGCAGAACCTGCCCGGCTGCCACGTGAGCGGCGGCGTTTCGAACATCTCCTTCTCCTTCCGAGGCAACAATCCCGTGCGCGAGGCCATGCATTCGGCCTTCTTGTACCATGCCATCAAGGCCGGCCTCGACATGGGCATCGTCAACGCCGGCATGCTCCAAGTGTACGAGGAGATCCCCAAGGACCTGCTCGAACTCGTGGAAGACGTGCTTTTGAACCGCCGCCCCGATGCCACCGAGCGGTTGGTGACCAAGGCCGATGAGATCAAGGCCGGACCCAAGGGCGCGGCCAAATTGGTTGAAGACGAAGCCTGGCGCAAGGCCCCCGTCGAAGAACGCCTGTCGCACGCCTTGGTCAAAGGCATCGTCGAATTCGTCGACAAGGACGTGGAAGAGGCCCGCCTCAAATACGCCACGCCCCTCGAAGTCATCGAAGGACCCCTGATGTCGGGCATGAGCGTGGTGGGCGATCTGTTCGGATCGGGCCAGATGTTCCTGCCCCAGGTGGTGAAGAGCGCCCGCGTGATGAAGAAGGCAGTGGCGATCCTCTTGCCTTATATCGAAGCCGAGAAGCTGAAGAACCCGGCGACCGCGCGGGAGGCGGGCAAGATCCTGATGGCCACCGTGAAGGGGGACGTGCACGATATCGGCAAGAACATCGTGGGCGTGGTACTGGCCTGCAACAACTACAAGATCATCGATCTGGGCGTGATGGTGCCGGCCAACAAGATCCTGGAGACGGCCAAGGCGGAAAACGTGGACGCCATCGGCCTATCGGGGCTCATCACCCCGTCGCTGGACGAAATGGTGCATGTGGCCAAGGAAATGGAGCGCCTGGGATTCACCATTCCGCTCCTCATCGGCGGCGCTACGACCAGCGTGGCGCATACCGCGGTCAAGATCGCTCCCGCCTACTCGCATCCCGTCGTGCACGTGCTGGACGCGTCGCGCAGCGTTCCCACCGCAGGCAGCCTGCTCAGCCCCGAGCAGCGTCCGGAATTCATGAAGAAGATCACCGCCCGCTACGACGGGGTGCGCGAAGATCATCGCAAGAAGATTTCCGATCGCAAATCGCTTCCCATCGCCGAGGCCCGCCGGCGCCGTCCCAAAATCGATTGGGCCGGGGCGCATGCCAAGGGCGATATCGTCAGCCCTAAGTTCGTCGGCATCCGCGTTTTCGAGTCGTATCCATTAGAGGATCTGGTTCCCTACATCGATTGGACGCCTTTTTTCCAGACCTGGGAATTGGTGGGCCAGTACCCGAAGATCCTGAAGGACAGCGTGGTGGGGGCCGAGGCCACCAAGCTATTCAACGATGCCCAGGCTCTGCTCAAGAAAATCGTGGCCGATAAGAGCCTTACGGCCCAAGGCGTGTTCGGGCTCTTTCCCGCCAACAGCGTGGGCGACGACATCGAGCTCTACGCCGACGAGACGCGCAGCCGCGTGATCGCCACCGTGCATTCCCTGCGCCAGCAAACCGACAAGCCCGGCGGCGAGCCCGATATGGCCTTGTCCGATTTCATCGCGCCCAAGGAGAGCGGCGTGGCCGATTGGTTCGGCGCCTTCGCGGTGACCGGCGGCGTGGGCCTCGACGCCCTGGTGGCGCGCTACGAGAAGGATTCCGACGATTACAATTCCATTATGGCCAAGTCCCTGGCCGACCGCCTGGCGGAGGCTTTCGCCGAGCAGCTGCATCAGCGCGTGCGCCGGGAGTTCTGGGGTTATTCCAAGGTGGAGAACCTCAGTAAGGAAGATCTGATCCGCGAGAAATATCAGGGAATCCGGCCGGCCCCGGGCTATCCGGCCTGTCCGGATCATACCGAAAAGGCGGCGCTTTTCGAACTTTTGGGAACGGAAAAAAAGACGGAGATCCGGCTGACGGAGAGTTTCGCCATGATGCCGGCGGCGGCGGTGAGCGGCTGGTATTTCGGGCATCCGCAATCGCGTTACTTCGGAGTAGGCAAGATCGGCAAGGACCAAGTGATCGATTACGCCGCCCGCAAAGGCATGGATCTGGCCACCATGGAACGCTGGCTCGCGCCCAATCTGGACTACGAACCTTCCTGAGGCTCACCGGCAAAATCGGAAACTTTTTTCCCGTTCATGCTCCCATTCGCGCTCCCATTAATGGGAAGCTTGCCGAATTTTCGGATTGTATTAGTACATTTCACCCGTCTTTCGGACACCACAACCAGGGGTCTTTTGCGCCCCATCCAGGATAGCGTGCCTATTCCGGAGATTTCAGGAAGGAAAATGATCATGTTTAAGAAGACCCTTGCTCTCGCCGTCGTTGGTATGATTGGTCTCGCCCAGGTTCACGCTGCGGACGCCGCTGCCGCCGCTCCGGCCGCCAAGCCCGCCGCCGCTGAGGCCGCCCCGGCCGCCGCCGCCGCTCCCGCCGCCGATGCTTCGGCCCCGGCCGCCCCCGCGACCGCCGCCGTCAAGCCCGCCAAGAAGAAGGGCCACCACAAGGCGAAGAAGGCCGCCGCCGATTCTTCGGCCACCGCCGCCCCGGCCGCTCCCGCCGCCGAAGGAGCCGCCAAGTGAGCAAATCCAGCTACTTGTCCACCCTGGCCTTGGCCGGCATCGCCGCGGGCATGATCTCGACGGCTTCCGCCGCCGATGCATCGGCTCCCGCTGCGGGCGGTGCTCCTGCTCCCACGGCGCAGGATACCTCCAAGCATGCCGCCAAGCATCATCATAAGAAGATGGCCGCCAAGGACTCGACCGCCTCCGCAGCGGCTGCCGCTCCCGCGGCTCCTGCCGGCGCTCCCGCCGCGGCCCAGCCGAAGGCGACCGCTCCGGTCCAGGTGCCCACGACCGCCGCCACCCCCGCGATGGATTCTTCGCACCATACCGCCATGGCTACCGACAAGCATGGCTGTAAGGGCATGAACTCCTGCAAGGGCAAGGGTGGATGCAAGATGTCCCAAGCCGATCTCGATGGCGCCGCCAAGAAGATGGGCATGGACGCCGCCAAAATGGGCAAGGCCCACGACTGCAAAGGCAAGAACGAATGCAAGGGCCTGGGCGGCTGCAAAGGAGCATAAGCTCCCCGGGCGCGCAAGCGCCCCGCCACCTGACTCACGCATAACTTCCCTCCCGGTTCACGCCGGGATCAGGGCCTAAGGGACCCGCCTCCGCAAAGGGGCGGGTCCTTTTTTTTCGGGGCCAATTTTTTCACCGGACCGATTATTTCCACGAAGTAAAGACCCCACTTCCGTAATAAGCAACCACCTTCGACTTCAAGGCGACCATAGGGTCTTTTCCAAAGAAGGGCCCCACCCTGAACCCCTCGAGCGCGGCTGTAGGGCCCGGTCTACCGAGCCCCGCGAGAGGGAGAGGCGCGCAGCGCCGACCGAGCGGAGCCGTGCGACCGCACACGCGAGACGGAGAGGCGCTAGGAACTCTAAGCAGGTGCACTACCGGTTCGCGCCGACACGTTGACCCCGCCCCCCGAGGGAAAGAGGCGCATATCACTCACCAACCTCTTCGCTTTTAGCGCCTCGGCATGGGTTTCTGCGAAAGGGAGGAAGTTGTCGTCCCACTCCAACAGGGTGGATGCGCCTCCGCAGCCTTGGTACACGGCCCGATAAATGTCCCACACCTCTTCCCGCACGGGATGATCGTGGGTATCCAGCACGTACGAACCCTTGTCGTTATGCCCGGCGATATGGATCTGGCAGACGCGGGACAGGTCCAGGCCCCGCACGTATTCCATGGGATCGAAATGATGGTTGCGCGAAGAGACGTAGATGTTATTCGCGTCCAGCATCATCTTGCAATCGGCCTTCTCGACCACGGCGCGGTAGAACTCCCATTCGGGCATGGTTCCCGCGGACCATTCGGCCACGGCGGATAGATTCTCGATGCCGAACGGGATCTCCAGGTAGTCCTGGGCGATGCGCGCCTTTTCGGCCACGTGGTTGAGCGCCTCATCCGTGTAAGGCAGGGGCAGGAGATCGTGGAAATGATGCGCGCCGGTCCGCGTCCAGCAAAGATGATCGCTGAACCAGGGCGTGCGCGTCCGCTGGGCCAAGGCCTTCAGCTTCTTCAGATAATCGAAATCGAGAGGGCCCGGCGAACCCAGGGACATGCATACTCCGTGCAGCACCACGGGATAGGTTTCCAGGATGCGGTCGAGATTGTAGCTGGGGACGCCGCCGGCGATCATGAAGTTCTCCGAGATGATCTCGAAGAAATCCACGGGCGGGCGTTCGGCGAAGATGGCGGCGTAATGGGGGATGCGCAGGCCGAGGCCGAAGCCGAGGTGGGGAAGTCGCGGATTCATTAATCCCAAATCTAGTTGGCTGCGTTCCGGTTTCCAGGTATGCGGATGGTAACCTTGCGAGTTCGGAACGGATGGCCCGGAATCCCCATCCTCGGGGCGCGGGATCCGGCCGGCATCCGGTCAACAAGGTATCAAGGCCGGATCGGGTTCCTGAATGAGAGTGAAATATTCCTTGGCATCGGGGCCATTCTGATTATTCTTTTGTCGGGAATTGACAATCGACTCGGCTCCCTCGGGGCGCCATCCAACCCTGTTTCGGATCGACTGACCAACCCTGCAAGGAGGAAATCGTAATGATGAACAAGTTCGCAAAGGCCCTGATTGTGGTGGCCGGATTGGCCTTGGGCGCCAAGGCCCAATTGGCCGGCCTCGGTTGGGATAACAATTGGCAGGAAATCCAGGCCCGCTTGGGGCTAGGCCGCAATTTCATCGACGTGGGCGCGGGAATGGCCTTGGATCCGGGCAACGACAACCACGACGCCCGCTTCACGATGTCGGCTTCGGGCCTGTTCCTCGGCCATCTGCACGATTGGGGCCCGGTGGACACCTATTTCGCCGCCGGCGCGCGTTTCCAGAAAACCGCGGCCGCGACGGACAATCTGGGCTTCAGCGGCGTGGTGGGCTTCCAGCCCGAAGTGACCCTGCTGGACCACATCGTCGTCTCCACCCGGTTCGGCTTCGAAATCCCGTTCATTCCTAACTTCATCATCCGGACCGGAGGGAATGCCATCAGCATCGTGGATGGCCTCAACTTCAAGATCCTGTTCTGATTCGCGTTCCCGCCTGCCCTTGACGAAAGGGTACGGCGCGATGGGGAAGAGGAGGCCGTCCGCGCGAGCGGGCGGCTTCTGCTTTTTTAGGGAATCGGAGCGACGGGGCTAGGCCAGCCCTTCCAGGCCTCCGAGATCGCGGATCTCCTGATCGGAGTATCCCGCCGCCCGCAGCGGCGCGTAGATCTCTTCGCCGACAATCGGCAGCCAGCTCACCAGCATTTCGGCGCCGCTTTGCGTTTCCCGCAAACGCGGACGTTCGCAAGCCGCGGGAACCAGCACCGTATCGCCTTTGCCGATGGCCAAGGCGCCGCCGTCCCAGCCCAGCTCGAAGGCTCCCGCCACGCAGGTCAGCACCCGGAAGCGGCCCCGGTTCTCCAGCGCGGCCGCGCCCTGCAAACGGGACCAGCGGGCCATCGCGAAGTATTCGCATGCCACGCGGTATTCCTCTTCATGGGTCGCGCGCTTGACGCGCAGGGGAGGGATGCGATGCTTGGAGTGGCGGCGCAGATCGATCACCTGCTCGGCTTCGGCGATATGCAAGGCGCGCGGCTTGCCCGCGGCGTCTACGCGATCCCAATCGTAAAGGCGGAAGGTGGTGTCCGAATTCTGCTGCACCTCGTAGAGCAGGAGCCCCGCGGTGATGGCATGCACGGTGCCGGCGGGGATGAAGAACAGATCGCCAGCATGGACCGGCACCCGGTTCAGCACTTCACGGCAGGTGCTGCTGCGCAGGGCCGCCAAGGTGCGGCTGCGATCGCCGTCGCCGGCGATGCCCAGAATCAGCTCGGCGCCCGCGGGCGCCTCCAGGATGTACCAGGTTTCCGTCTTGGCGTCGCCCAAGGGCGAACCCTTCCCGGGGTGGACTTGCACGGAGAGGTTTTCCCGGGCGTAAATGAATTTGTAAAGCAGCGGGAAGCGGGACAGGGAAGGGGAGTACTGGCTTCCCAGGATATCCCGCGCGTGTACGGAAAAAATCTCGCGCAAGTTGGCGCCCGCGAAGGTCCCCGCGGCGATCACGCTGGCATTGTCGTCGCGATCGGAAAGCTCCCAGGATTCGCCCACGTCGGCGACTTCGGCCGAGCCTTTGCCCAGCACCCGGTACAATCCATCGCCGCCCCAGAGCTTGGACTGGAGGATGGGCCGGAACTTGAGGGGTTCGCGTACGACGGCGGGCTGGACCATGCCTTAAGAATAGCTTTTTCGGGGAGGCGGGCCCCGCGATCGATCTTCAGGCGGCCGGCTTGGGCCTAGGCCGGAGCCGGCTCGGTCTTAGGCGGCCGACTTCGCGGCGCCGTCCTGGAAACGATGCTCGCCCGTGTTGATCACGGAGGACTCGGAGTTTTCCAGGTTGAGGGTCAGGCCCTTCGGCTGGAGGACGCGATCGTCGAACTCTTCGAAGGAGTTGAAGATGCGTCCGCTGAAGATCAGGTTGAAGCCGATGGTGGCGAAGAGGAATTGGATGTAGTCGGAGCTGGAGACGATGTAGATGTCGCCTCCGCCTCCTTGGACCTTCTTCATGTTGTACATCAGCGCGCCGATGCCGCCGCTGCACAGGAAGGTGACTTCGTCCAGGTTGAAGATGATGTGCGAGCACCCTTTCTCCACCATCTTGTGGATCTGGGCGTCGAGGATGCGGGAGTTGTCCCAGCCGATCTTCCCCTTCACGATGAAGAGGGCGATCGATTCATTGCTCGTGATTCTCACTTCCATGCGTGGTATCCGGGTTCGGGATTTCTTCGGTTCGGGCCACCTGATTGTATCCCATGGATTTGCGATCATCAAGCCATTTGGAAAGCTTGGCGAACGTGAGTTCGCGCGTCTTCTTGTTGAGTTCGCCGGCGGCGCCCGGCATCGGGCCGGTCATGGCGTTGGCCTGATCGAAACCGTCGGCGACGGCCTTGATGATTGTTTTCGCGAAATCGGAGTCCTTGCCCGCGATTTCAGCCATTTGCGTGGCAAATTTCACGATACGATCCGAGGTATTCTCCGCGTTCCAATATTCCGGGATGCCCTTCTCCGCGTCTGCGGAAGCCCCATTGGCATTGCCGGCCGCGTCGGGAGCGCCGTAGATCACGATGAAACGGCCATCGGAACCCGGCATGAACTTGCCGGATTGCTTTAAGGTTTCCTCGAGGATCCGCTTCTGCTGCTTGCGCACTTCCTCCGCCACCTGGGCGGCCCAATCGCGCAGGCGGGACAACTGCTGCAAGCGCGCATCGGGGCTCGTCGCATCGGCGCCGGTCGCGGAGGGCTGGGCCGCTTCCGAGTTGGCCCCAGCCAATTTAGCCGCGTCCCCCGCCGAAGCCTTCTGGCCGGGCCGCGCGGGCCCGCCACTGAAGGTCACGCCCGCGAAAGTCTCTTCGCGATGTTCCCAATCCAGCTCCACCACGTCGCCGTCTTTGCTCGAGATCTTCACATGCAACGATTCGGTCTCGATGGATTCGTATGCCGCAGTGAAGGTGGCGCCATCGCCGCTCCCTGCCAGGCTTCCGTTGTTGGCGGGATTGGGTTCGATCTTCTTCGGGATCACCGCATCCGTAACCGCTGCCGTCGTCGCGCCGATCATGTGCTCTCCCCGCGCGGACCAACCATAAGAACCCAAATAGGCCGGGTCCCCTTACCACGCCTTACTTCATCGGAAAAGTTGCCGTCCTACTTTAACTTTGGCTCTAACCTCCTGCGGCTTGGGCGCGCGATCGGCGCCGGCTTGGGCTCTTAGAGGCTTTGAGGGATGGGGTGGGAGGGTCGAAGGCCGCGGGGTCAAGCGCCATCGGGTTTCCCGGGCGCCGTTCCGGCTAGTCTATGGAGTCGGAAAATAGGCCGGAAATTCTAGGATGATTTCGGGCGGAGGATCAACCATAACGGAATTTTTTTTGTGCATAGGCTGTTGACAGCGAGTGGACAAGGATGGAAAGGCCGAAAACTTCCGGAAAGCGAGGTCGGAAAATATCCGTATCGCCTCGCCCTGGGAAAACCAAATATTCTTAAATTAACTCGCCTGTATTTACCGCCAGCTCTCTCGAGGGCGACTCGGAAGGGTCTAGGGCGGTCGAAGCGGACGGACAAGGCGGGAGGCGTAGTGCAAGGCATGATGGGAAAGCAGACCTTGATCGAAGCCGAAGAAAGTTCCCTGTGGGCCCGCTGCCTCACCGCCCTGCGCACCCAGATTTCGGAGTCCGCCTTGAACACCTGGTTCTCCGCCCTGGAGATCCAGGAGTCCGCGGGTCCGGACATGCTCATCACGGTCCCCAACGGTTTCGTGCTCGAATACGTCTCCCATCATTACCGGACCGTCATCGAGAAGGCGCTGGAGGATATCCTCGGCCATATCGTGCATGTCTCCTTCACCGTGCCGCAGCGCTCGCCGCACCTGGAAGTCTTCGGAGCCGAATCCGCCCGGGCCGAGGGTTTCCCGTCCTCGCCCGCCGCGACCGGCCTGGGGCAAAGCGACTCCGAGTCCCTATGGATCAAGACCCGCGGCCCGGTGCGCATCGAAGTCACCGTCCCCTTGAATCCCCGCTACACCTTCGATGAGTTCGTGATCGGGGACTGCAACCAATTGGCCCATGCGGCCTGCAAAGCCGTGGCCGAGGCCCCCAGCCATAACAACTTCAATCCGCTGGTTCTGTACGGCGGCACGGGCATGGGCAAGACCCATCTGGTGCAGGCCATCGCCCACTTCTGCATCGAGAACGAGACCGTGCGCAAGGTGGTGTACCGCACCTCGGAAGAGTTCACCCGCGAGTACATCGAGTACGTGCAGAAGAACAAGGACTCCCGCACCTTCTACCAGGTCTATAAGGACGCGGATATCCTGCTCATCGACGATATCCAATTCCTGGCCGGCAAGCAGTCGACGCAGGACGAGTTCTTCAACATCTTCAGCATCCTGCAATCGCTGAACAAGCAAATCGTCATCACCTCGGATCGGCCGCCGGCGGAAATCAAGGGCCTGCACACGCGCCTCCTCTCCCGCTTCGACACCGGCCTCTTGGCCGACTTGCAGCCGCCCAACCTGGAAACCCGCCTGGCCATCCTCCAGAAGAAGAGCGAAGACGGAAGCGATAGCCCCATCACCGGGGACGTGCTCACCTATGTCGCCAACCAGGTGACCTCCAACATCCGCGAGCTGGAAGGCACCCTGATCAAGCTGTCCGCCTACGCCAGCTTCACCCATATCCCCATCACGGTGGAGATCGCCAAACAGATCCTGGGCGATACCCTCCGCAACGTGAACCAGCCGGTGACCATCAAACGTGTGCTGGACCAGGTGGCCCTGGAGTACGGGACCACGGTTTCCCTCCTCACTTCCCAGACCCGCAAGAAGAACGTGGCCGAGCCCCGGCAGATCGCCATGTACCTGGCCCGCCAGTTGACCGACAACTCCCTGCATACCATCGGCCTGGCTTTCGGCCGGGACTATTCCACCGTCATCCATTCCATCAAGAAGGTGGAGCAATGCATGGAGAAGGACGCGCAGGTGAAGCGGCAAGTGGACCGCATGCTGGAGTCGCTCGGTTAAGACCGGGCGCGGTCTTTTCCCGTTATAAGAATTGAGAAGGGTAAAGGGTACAGGGTAAAGGGTATAGGAAAGCCAAAGACGGCTCAGATCTTCACCCTTAACCCTTAACCCTTTACCCTAAACCCTCTCCTTCGGTTCCCTACTCCCGCCCAAATTTCTAATTTCTCCACGGTTTCTCCGCGGTCCCCTCCGCGATCTTTCACCATTAACCGGGCAGTTGCATGCATTCGGTCACCCTGGAAATCCTCAAAGGCGCCACCGGTTCCACCTATGCCATCGTGGCGGTCATGTTCCTCTTGTCCATCGGCGTATGGGCGGTGCTGATCCAGAAATGGCTGGCCAACGGCGGGCGCAAACGCTCTTTCGGGAAGTGGCGGCAAATGATGGGAGAGCGTCCCAGCTTCCAGGATCTGCTCAAGGTTTCCAAAAGCATGCCCAACACCCCCATGGGGGCCATCGCACGGTCGGCCCTGGCCGAGATGGAAGGCCTGTCCGCCTATGTCAGCTACGATTCCCTGGAGCATCGCGGCGAACTGGTGCGCGAATCGGTGGAGCGATCCATCGACACGGAAAAGGATAAGAACGAGCGCGGCCTCGTCTATCTGGCTTTCTGCTCGGCGACGGGCCCGCTCATCGGCCTGTTGGGCACGGTGTGGGGCATCATGGACTCGTTCTACCAAATCGGCAAGCAGGGTTCGGGCAACATCACCGTGGTGGCTCCCGGCATCGCGGAGGCCCTGCTCGCCACCATGGCGGGCTTACTTGTCGCCATCCCCTCGTCGGTGGGATACAACGCCTTCACGGGATTCAACCGCAAAGCCGAGGCCATCATGCTCAATTTCGGATCGGAATTGGTCAGCTTGTTCAAGCGCGGGGATCTTTCGGCCTTGGAACGCTCCACCAGCAAGAAGCCTTAAGCCGCGATGCGTAAGCGCGATTCGCTGCGGCCCAATCCCGAACTGAACCTCGTCAACCTCATCGACGTTCTGTTCGCCATCCTCATCGTCTTCATGATCACCGCGCCGCTCATGTCCCAGGGCGTCAAGGTCGAGTTGCCCAAGGCCCAGGCCGCCAGCCTGGACGAGAAGAAGGCCATCCAAGTGACGGTGACCAAGGAGCGGGAGATCCTCATCAACGAGACGCCCTCCGATCAGTCCAGCTTCGAGAAGGATTTCCGGCAAGTCTGGACCGGTGACGACGAGACCGCCATCGTCATCAACAGCGATCAGAGCGTCCCTTACGGCTACGTGATGGAACTGGTGGCGGCCATCCAGCGGCAGGGCGGGAAGCGTCTGGGCTTCCTCACGGATCCGGGCGCGCCTCCTCCGAGGAATAAGCACCGCTAGGCGGCCCATGTCGGCAATCTCCAAGGACATCGTTCCCTCGCCCATCCCCCGCGACGATGGTACGCCCATCGATCCCAAGGACCATGCCAAGGGCAACGAACCCGTCACCCGGAACATCGCCATGCTCATCTCCGTGCTCGTGCACGGGTTCGCCATGCTGATGCTCGGCCTTTCGGCCTTGCTCGCGCCCCATCGGCAGTCCGCGGTGCCCATCTTCGAACTGGTCAGCCTGGAGCCGCCCAAGCTGCGGCCCCTGGCCCCCAAGGTGCAGCCTCCGCCGGAGCCCCCGAAACCCGAGCCCGAACCGCCGCCCCCCCCGCCCGAAGCGCCCAAGCTGACCCCCAAGCCCACCAAGGCCGTGGCCGTCAAGAAGCCCGAACCCAAGGTGACCAAGCCGCGCGAACCGGAAGACAAGACCCCGCCCAAGGAGGTGGTGCCGGAACAACAGGTGCTGACGCCCCAGATCGTCTCTCACGTGCCGGAGGATCCGCGTCTTGCCGGCTGGGCCAGCCGCGTAAAGAAGAGGGCGGAAGGTTTATGGAAACCGCCCGCGGGAATTGATATCTTGGGGACGGTCAAAACCGTGGTCAGCTTCAAGGTTACCCGCGAAGGAACAATCCAGGACGTGCAAGTGACTTCATCCAGCGGTAACGCCGATTTGGATCAACTGGCGCAGCAGACCATTCAGCGCATGGATCATACTCCCCCTATTCCCGAGAATTTTCCCGACGATCAGATCCAGGTCAGCTATGAGTTCGTCTACAGCGGGCAGCAGTAACATGCGTGTTACCCTCGCCGCCCGCCTCCTGGCCATCCTCGTATTGATCGTAGCCGTCCTTCCCGGCCGCGCCGCCGACGTGGTCATCACCTCGGAGCAGAAGGGCGCCGAGACCATCGCCCTGGGTTTCATCGATTTCAAGTGCACCAAGGGCGATCCCAACTCCGTCGCCTTCACTCCCCATGGCGTGATCGCCTGGGACCTGGATTTCAGCGGCCGCTTCAAGGTCAAGACGGCGACCCAGTTCGACAGCGCCTCTAAGTTGGATTTCAAGACCTCGGGGGCCTTGGCCTACGTGCGCGGCGAGTACGCCTTGTCCGGCGATGAATTCAGCCTGCAATGCGAACTCATCGACATCGATTCCCAGGAAAAAATCATCGCGAAGAAGTATTCCGGCAAGAAGGCGGAACTGCGCCAGGCTGCCCACAAGTTCTCCGACGAGCTTGTCTACCAGCTGTTCGGGGACAAAGGCATCGCCCAATCGCGCATCGCCTACGTGACCAAGCATTCGGGCAACAAGGAAATCGCGGTGATGGATTACGATGGCGCCAACGTCATCGAGGTCACCCGTAACAAGTCCATCAACCTCCAGCCCTGTTGGGTGGAAGGCAAAGCGAAAATCATCTATACGAGCTACGCGGGAGGCCAGCCCCAGTTCTACCAGAAGGATTTCGAGTCCGGCAAGAACGGGCTGCTCTTCGCCTCCAAAGGCATGAATACCTCGGCTTCCTGGAACAAGATGGATAAGGAAATCGCCTACGCCTCGACCATCGACGGCAACGCCGAAATCTACCGGCGCGCCTTTCCGGACGGAAAGCCCCAGCGGCTCACCTTCTTCGGTTCCATCGAGACTTCCCCCAGCTGGTCCCCCAACGGCTACGAAATCGCCTTCGTCTCCGACCGGGGGGGCAAACCGATGATCTACGTGATGGACCGGGACGGGTCGAACCTGCGCGCCCTGACCCACGAAGGCGATTATTACGGATCGCCCGCCTGGTCGCCCAAAGGGGACCGCATCGCCTTTACCGCCATGGACGAAGGCAACAACATGAATATCATGACCATCACGCCGGATGGGAAGGATCAGGCCAAATTGACCACCGGGGCGGGGAGCAATGAGAATCCCAGTTGGAGCCCGGACGGCCGGCACCTTGTCTTTATGTCCACCCGGACGGGAAGCCCGGAGATTTTCATGATGAACGCCGACGGGAGCAACCCCAAGCGGATCAGTTTCTCCGGCGCCAACAGCATGCCGAAGTGGTCGGATTACTGACGCGCGTCGTCCCCCGCGCCAAGTTGCCGGGTCTTTTTTCCGGCGGGGGATCGGAAATTCGGTTCGGAAATCTTAGATTTTGCCGCACCGTATGCTAATTTTCGGAAAAAGGAGATGGATATGAACCTGAAGCGCTTGACCCTCGCGGGCCTGCTTGGCCTGGGTGCCTTCGCCATGAGCAATTGCACCAAGCCCCCGCCCCCCGCCCCCAAGGAGGCGCCCCCGCCTCCCAAGATGGAGGAGGCGCCCCCTCCGCCTAAGGTGGAAGCGCCCAAGGTCGACGAGGAAGCCCTGCGCCGCCAGCGCATCCAGGCGCGCATCGCCGAAGTGTTCAAGCCCGTCTACTTCGCCTATGATCAGAGCACCATCTCCGCCGAGGGCCAATCGACCCTGCAGGAGATCGGCAAGCTGATGAAGGAAGTGCCGGAGATCACCGCCCGCGTCGAAGGACATTCGGATGAGCGCGGCAGCAACGATTACAACATGGCCCTGGGCGAGCGCCGCGCGAAGTCGGTAAACGATTACCTGGCCAGCTACGGCATCCAGGCTTCCCGTTTGTCGACCATCAGCTATGGCGAAGAGAAGCCGGCGATGGAAGGCCATGACGAATCGTCCTGGGCGAAGAACCGCCGCGTCGAGTTCACGACCACCTTCTAAAGCCCCGTGTTCGGCTTTCCGGTCCAAACTTCAGGCCTGAGCCCGCTCCCCTCCGGGGGGCGGGCCGCGGGTTTCCGTTCGTTCCATCGGCGCGTCCTGCGTCTCTGCGTCCTCACGGCCTTGGCTGTCATCTCCGGCCAAGCCTTAAGCGGATGCGGAGCCTTCGAGGTTCTGCGTACGCAGAACGAGAAGACCCAGTCGGACGTCAAGGCCCTGTCCAAGCAGGTGGAAGCGGTGCAGAAGTCGGTCGATGAGCTGAACCTGGCCCAAGGCGGTTCGACGAGCAAGATGAAAGCCGATCTGACCATGATGCTGACCCAGCTCGAAGGCCAGATCACTCGCCTGCATGCGGAAATCGATGAGACCCAATACCGGCTCACCCAGTTGAGCGCCAAGATCGAGAAGCTCGATCAGAAGAAGATCGTGGTGGGCGGCGGCGCGTCCGCGGCCCCTTCCGGATCGGCTATGGCCGCGCCCGGATCGCCCGTAGGCACGCCCGGGGCGACCGCGCCGGGCAACGGCGAAGCGGTGCGCGTGGTGGAAGGCCTGGACCTGGAGGCCCTCTTCAACCAGGCCCGGGACGATTATATCCGGGGCAAGTACGATTTGGCCCTGTCCGGATTCAAGACCGTGTACGAGAAGGATGCCGGGGGCACCTGGCGCGAACTGGCCATGTTCTGGCTGGGGGAAACCTTGCTGAAGCAGGACAAAGCCGATAAGGCCTTGGAGGCCTACGCGCGCGTGGTCCGCGAGTTCCCCCGCGGGACCAAGGCCTGCTCGGCCCATTTCAAGATCGGCCTTATCTACAACGATAAGAAGGAGAAGGCGAAACGCGACGAGGAGTGGGGCAAGCTAATCGCCGAATGCGCCGGGACCAACGAAGCCCAACGCGCCCAAGAGATCCAAAAGGAATAGGCGCATGCGCCGGTTCCTGCTGGTCTTAGGCATCCTCCTGGCCGGTTGCCGCAAAGAACCCGCTCCCAATCCCGTCCCCAAGGCCGACGCCACGGCCGCGGAAAGGCCTTCATCGGATTCCGTCCCGGCGGGCACCTTGGCCGTCAAGCTCCTCTGCGGCAAGGACAGTTCCGTAGCCTTCTATGACGATACGGCCGGGGACGACGCCAATTACGTCCGGAACCGGCGCGCGGATAGCGTCTTTTCCGATTCCGGTTATTTCGTGGAGAGGACTTTCTACGAAGGCGGCGACTGGGTGTACGTCTCCAAGCGCAATTGCGCTGAGCTGATGCTCTACGGACGGCCCGTCATCAATCCCGCCCGCACGCGCTTCGCGTCGGTCAACGAGGATCTGGAGGCCGGATTCATGGCCAACGGGGTGCAGATCGTGTCGTTGGAAGCGGGCCTCCCGCAGGTGAAGCTGGAGGACAAGTTGGACGGCTGGGGGCCGTACTCCGGGGCCTGGACCGATGACTCCACCTTCGTGGCCGATCTCGAAGATGGCGAAGGCCATCGGCGGCCGCGTACCTACGCCCTGCGCGGCGGGACCTGGGCCATCCGCGAGGACGCGGTGAAAAACGCGCCTGCGGCGAGCGGTGGACGCGGGCCCGATGCGCCTCCTTATCCGGAAGTCGCCAACGATAGCGGGCCTGCGAAGTAGCCAGGTCCGCCTTTAGCAGGCTGTTGAAAATGTCCGCGCCGGTGTCATTACCGGTTACTCGGAGGTCAAGTAACGGATGGCCTCTTCCCGCGAGGCGAAGATCCTCAAGTCATAGCCGCGGTTGCGGTACACGGTTTCCATGAACGCGTATTTGTCCCATTCCCCCGCGGGTACCCAAGCCGCCGTGTGGTTCACGCGCGGGATACCAATCCCAGCCGTCTTTGCCGGGCGGCCGTATATCTCGAAGATGCGCAGGGAATTGACCGCATCGATGAAGTTGAAGAGGATCTTCCGCCATCCGAGCTTTTGCAGGAGCGCCCATCTCTCGGAGGCCATCTTGGTAAGCCCTTCATCGGTGAGCTCCCCGGACACCTTGGCTTCGAGATACTGATTCTGCGGGTGGTATAGGAACTCCCAAAGCATACCGACTCTCCTTTGGGCCGAGGCCCGAGCCCCTAAAAAGATAGCAGACGGCGAAGGCGGCGGCCGGGCTGCGACCCTGACCGAGGCCGCGCTTCGGCCCCTGCCCGGGGGCACGCTCCAGCCCTGATTCAGCCCTGGATGGCCGAAAAGTCGGCGATCTCGCCCACCAGATCGCGCACTTTGCGGAGCAATAGATGCCGCTGCCGCCGCAAAAGCGGATCGGGATCGTTCACCATGGTGGCGTCGAACAGCGCCGCCACGTCGCCCCGCAACGCGCCTACCGCGTCCAGCACGTCGCCATAGCGCTGCGCTTCCAAGTGCCTGCGCACCTCGCCTTCGGCGCGGATGACGCCTTTGAGCAATTGCCCTTCGGCGGGCACCTTGAGAGAGGCCGGATCGAGATCGCCCTGCACGTTCGCGTCCAGGATGTTGGACACGCGCTTGAAGGTTTCCGCGGCCTGGGCGAAGGTGGGCCGGGTGCGGAAATCCTGCAAGGCATGGAGCCGCGCCACGTAGTCGGTGAAATCGTGCCAGCCGGCCTTGGCCTGCGCGGCCGCGTCCAGCGTGTCCTTGGCGAACCCGCCCGGCAGGCCGGGGCGGGCTTCTTCCTGGAACAGGTTCTTGGCCCGGTTGAGGAAGAATTCCAGGAGCTTCTCGAGCAAACCTTCCGTCTCCGCGGGCTTCAGGATCGGCTTGTACACCTCCTCGAGGGCCCAGCGCAAGGCCGCGCGCAGATCCAGGCGGAAGCCGCGGTTCACGATGAGCGCCACCGTGGACCAGCAGGCCCGCCGCAAGGCGTATGGATCGGAGGAGCCGGTGGGCGCCTTGCCCTTGGCGAAAAGCGTGATCAAGGTATCCAAGCGATCGGCTATGCCGGCCAGGGCGGCCTCGTCGTTCCCGGGGAAGGTATCTTCGGCGTTACGGGGGCGGTATTGGTCGCGGATGCCGTCGGCCACCACCGGATCGGCGCCTTCGCCCAAGGCATAATAGCGGCCCATGATGCCCTGCAATTCGGGGAATTCCCCCACCATATTGCTGGTGAGATCGCATTTGGCCAGGCGCAAGATCCGGCGCAACTTCTCCAGGCGGCCCGCATCGAACGCGGGCTTACCCTGCGCGTCCTTCAAGAGGCCGGCCAGATGCGCGGCCAGCCTTCCGGCGCGCTCCGCCTTCTTCGCGATGGAACCTTCCGGGCCCAGGTCCGCGGAGAAGGTGACCTTTTCCAGGTCCGCGAAGCGCGATTCCAGGGTCCGCTGGCGATCCTCCTTGAGGAAGAACTCGGCGTCCGCGAAGCGCGCGCGCAGCACCTTCTCGTTTCCCTTCCGTACCAGGGCGAAATCCCCGCAATGCATGTTGGAGATGGTGATGAAGCGGTTGGCCAGGCGCCCGTCCGGCTTCTCCAGGGCGAAGTATTTCTGGTGCTCGCGCATCTCCGATACGAGGACCTCTTCGGGCACTTGCAACAATTGCTCGGCGAAACCGCCCACCACCGGCTCGGCGTATTCCACCAGGAAGGTCACCGTATCCAGCAGCTCCTCGTCCTTTCGCCACTTGAGGCCTGCCTGCGCGGCCGCGGCTTCGGTCTGCTTGCGGATGATCGCCTTGCGCTCGACCTGATCGGCGAAGACCTTGGCGGCGCGCAGGGCCGAAAGGTAATCCTCGCGGCCGGCCTTGACCGCCAGGGTACGGTTGTGCAGGAACCGGTGGCCGCGGGTTTCGTTGCCGGCGCGCACCCCGGCGAAGGCCATGGGGATGACGCGCTCGCCGAGCAGGGCCACCAGCCAGATCACCGGGCGGACGAAGGGCGTTACGTTGCCGTCTCCCCAACGCATGGTCTTATACCAATGGATCTCGGAAAGGACCTTGGGGACGATTTCGGATAGGATGGCCAGGGCGCCTTGGCCCTTCTTTTCGGCCTGGGCGAAAAGGTATTGGCTGCCGCCGATTTCGCGGAGCTGCAATTGGTCCGGGTTCAGTCCCGCTTTCTGGGCGAAGGCGAGCGCCGCCTTGGACCAGTTTCCCTGGTTGTCCTTGGCGAGATGGGCGGGCGGCCCCTTGAGCTCGAGCTTCAGATCGGGTTGGCGGGTGAGGATGGAACCGATGGAAATGGCGATGCGCCGCGGGGTGACGAAGATTTTCACGTCCTGCGGCTGCAATTGGGCCGGGGCCAGATGCTTTTCCAGGAGGGCCGGCAGCTCCCGGAGCAGCGGGCCGAATACGCGGGCGGGCATTTCCTCCACGCCGAGTTCGATGAGGAACGGGGCCCGTTCGGGCATACCGGCGGTGTCGAAGGCGGGATCGGCGGCGGCGCCTTTGGCGGCCTCGGTGGCGATCGGTACGGCGACCCCGGAACCGGGCTTGGCGCGGGCCAACAGCGGGTAGCCGAGTTCCTCGCGGTTCTTCACCCATGCTTCGGCCACCATCTTGGCCAAGGTGCGCACCTTCAGGATATAACCCTGGCGCTCGTTCACGGAAATGGCGCCGCGGGCGTCCAGCAGGTTGAAGGCGTGGCTGGCCTTGAGGCAATAGTCCAGGGCCGGCGCGGGCACGCCCGCCTCGCAGAGGCGTTTGCATTCGGCCGCGTAGCTTTCGAACAGCTTCAGGTGCATGCTCACGTCGGCCAGCTCGAAGTTGTGCTTGGAGTATTGGATCTCGTTCTGCTTGAAGATATCCCCGTAGGTGAAACGATCGTTGTACTTCAGGTCGAAGACGTTGTCCACGTTCTGGAGATACATGCAGATGCGCTCTAAGCCGTAGGTGATCTCGCCCATGATGGGGGAAAGATCGAAGCCGCCCACCTGTTGGAAGTAAGTGAACTGGGTGATTTCCATCCCGTCCAGCCACACTTCCCAGCCCAGGCCCCAGGCCCCCAAGGTGGGAGATTCCCAATCGTCGTGGACGAAGCGGATGTCATGCTCTTCGGGCTTGATCCCGATTTCGATCAAGGAGCCGATATAGAGATCGAGGATGTCGAGAGGGCTGGGTTTCAGCACCACCTGGTATTGGTAATAGTGCTGCATGCGATTGGGGTTTTCGCCGTAGCGGCCGTCCTTGGGGCGGCGGCAGGGCTCGGCCCAAGCGGCGTCGAAAGGTTCCGGGCCCAAGGAGCGGAGGAAGGTGGAGGGATTGAAGGTGGCCGCGCCCTTTTCCATGTCATAGGCCTGCGTCAACAAACAGCCGCGCTTGTTCCAATAATTGTTGAGCGTCAGGATCAATTGTTGGAAATGCATCCATCCTCCGGGGCCGGGAATAGCCGGCAGGTCCGCGCCCGGGGAGCCCGGCGCGGGGCCTTGAAATTTGGAATATTTCGGGGGAAAGGTCTAGGGCCATGAAGGCCCGGCAGGCCCCGAAGGCGCTCCCTGTCAGGTCCGGCTATTTAGCGGCGGCGGAGCAGGAGGCGTCCGGATATTTCGGGATCCAGGAGCCGCATACCACGCTGCTCATGGTCCAGATCCCTTTCTTTCCGGAAGGGAACCTTTGGTAGGTGCCTTTAGCCATGGTGCCGCCGACGCCCATATAGCCTTGCAGGGACAGGGTATCGCCCAATAGCGTCAGTCCGTTCTCGTTGATGCCGTAGAACGAGATGGAAGCCGGATCATAGCTTCCATGTACGTCCGAATACCCGATGAACGGATTGTCCGCCACCATCATGTTCCCGAACAGGATTTTCCCGTCCAGGAAATCCATCTTGGCGAATCCCTGGGTTTCGCAAGCGCTGTCTGCGTAGTCGAAACGCATTTCGAAGCAGAGCGTGGCCCCCTTGGCGCCGGAGCCGGGCATGGGAATCGAACCGCCCATCTCGGGCCCCGGTTTGGGTGTGGTATCGACCGGCACCTTGCCCGAATCCACCGCGCAAGCGGGAAGCTTTTGGCCCTCGATCAGGACGCAAATCCCGGCCGATCCGCCGGCTTTGGCCAGGTACAACCGGACATCCGTGAGGACGCCGCCTTGGATGTCGGCCAAGGTGGTGCCTTCATGCGTCATGACGCCGCTCCCGTTCAACAGGATGCCATGGAAGCTGCGCTTTTTCCCCGCGGGAATGCCCGTGATCTCAATGGGTGAGGCGCTTTGATTCGGGATGGGAAAGCGATAGATCAACTGCTTCATGTTATCGCCGGTGATGTCGAGCTGGAACCACGCTTGCGCGGCGGTATCGGAAACCGCGGTATCCTTCCCCACCTTGTTAAGGGAGGCCGGGTCGATTTGCGGCAGCGCGATGCGGACGCCGCCGTGATCGGCGTCCAGGATCGTTGAAGGCTCCTGGCGAACGCCGGTCGTATCCTGGCCGGGCTTAATGCAGCCGGTCAGGAGGAGGGAGAGCGAGAGGGAGAGATAGGCGGAGGCCCAGAGAGGGGATTGTTTCGGCATGTCTGCTCCTCGGGGGAATGACGATAAGGTAAGATCGAAACGCGGAAAAAAAAGGAAAAGATCCCGTGGGCAGAGTCTACCACGCTTAGGGCGCCAGGATCCGCCCCGCCGCCGTTTTCCGACGTTAGCGTCGGCCCCACTCCCGCGGCGGTTTGGCAGGCGGCGGAACCGGGGGTCGTGGCGATTGCGGCGGAGGTGGCTGCGAGGACGGCCGCGAGGGCGGCCGCGAAGATGGCGGCGGCGGATTCGCTTGCGGCCGTTGCGATTGCCCATGGGGACGGCCGCGCTGCGGATCTTGCCGATTGGTTCGCGGAGGCCGATTGCCTTGCGGCTTTCCCCGTTCGGACCCGGGCCCCGGATTCCCGAAACCCGGGTTTCGGTCTTGCGGTTTCCCCGCCTCCCGATCCCAGGCCCTCGGCACCCGCTCGCCCGCCTTCCTCAGGAGCTTATCTTCATGCTCCTTGCGCGCATCCCCGATCGCATCCAGTACCCCGCCCACGTCCGCCGCGCGGGTCGGTTCCGTGAAGCGACCGGTCAATTCGGTTTCCGGGGTGAGCTTGCGCTTTTCGTAGAGGGCCCAGATTTCCTTCGCGTACTTGAGCCCCAGGATGCCGGGCTCGAAGCGGCCGAACCAGCGGGCCATGTTGTCGACGTCGCGGGCGAAGAGCATGGCGGCGCTATTGTTGCCGGCCGCGTTGACGGCCTGGGGCAGATCGATGATGACGGGCCCTTCCGTATCGACGAGGACGTTGAATTCCGAGAGGTCGCCGTGGATGATGCCGGCGCAGAGCATGCGCACGATCTGGGAGATCAACTCCTCATGGTAGAGGAGCGCGGTCTCGGCCGAGAGCGTCAGATCGTTCAGGCGCGGGGCGGGCAGGCCGTCCTCCCCCAGGATCAATTCCATGATGAGGACGCCGTCGAAGAAGCCGTAGGGCGTGGGCACGCGGATGCCCGCGGCGCTCAGGGTGTTGAGGGCGGCGACCTCGGCGCTGATCCACGAGTTCTCGGCTTCCTTCTTACCGAAGCGGGTGCTCTTGGCGATGGCGCGCGCGCTGCGGCTGTTCTGCACCTTGCGGCCCTCCTGGTAGACGGCGGCCTGGCGGAAGCTGCGCTGGTTGGCTTCCTTATAGACCTTGGCGCAGCGGACCTCATCGCCGACCTGCACGATGAAAACATCCGCTTCCTTGCCGCTCTTCACCTGGCCCAGTACGTCGTCGATGATGCCGTCTTCGACGAGGGGGATGAGGCGGGAGGGGATCTTCATGCGCTTTCCGGGCTGGAGGTAGGACCGAGGCCCAAAGATACCACCGTTCGGATGGGGAACGGGCCGGGTCTCCCGATAAAAAGACCGGGGATGCTATGGGATCCTATAAGGACGATAAGAACGCGAGCAGGGACTCGCGATCCGCGGGGGCCATGGCGCGCACGGTCTCACGCGCCCGTTCCGCCTCGCCTCCGTGCCAGAGGACCGCTTCCAAGGGATCGCGCGCCCGCCCGTCGTGGAGCAGGTAGGAGTGGCCGTTGACGAGACGCGTAAGGCCCAGGCCCCACAAAGGCGCGGTCCGCCATTCCCGTCCGTCGGCATCGAAATCGGGACGGCCGTCGGCGAGCCCCGGGCCTAGATCGTGCAGAAGCAAATCCGTATACGCGTGGATGATCTGCCCGGACAACTCGGGCCGGCCGGGAACGGTTCCCGTGGTTTGGGCGGGGATATGGCAGGCCGCGCAGCCGGCGGAGGCGAAGAGTCGCTCGCCCCGCGCCACCTGGGATTGGTCCCAATCCCGGCGGGCCGGCACCGCCAAGGTCTCGAGGTAATAAGCCACCTTTGCCAGGCCGGCGCTGTCGAGATCGGGACCTTGGCCCGCGCAGTCGGGGCGGTCGCCGGCGCAATTCTCCTCCGGAAACACGGGCGTGGTGACTCCCATGTCTTGGTTGAACGCCGCCGCGATTTGCTGTTGGAGGCCCGCGCTATTGGCCTTCCATCCGAAGCGGCCCAGCGCCATGGCGCCACGCGCGGGATCATAGACCCGGTTAGGGCGGCCGGAGATGCCGTCCCCGTCGCGGTCCTCGGGATCGGCCCGGGCCAGCAGCGAGTCTTCATCCAGGGCTTGCAGTAGTCCCATGCCGAGGAGGGGAGGGGCCAGGCGCGGCGATAGCATCGCCGCGGCCGGAAGGGGCGTCCAGGGATCGCTAAGGGCATAGGCGGGGATGCGCAAGGTCGCGCTGCCGCCGCCACCGAGGGCGACGGACGAATCCCGATAGGCGATATCGAGCGTCGCCTCCGCGGCTTGGCCGGCAACGGCCCGGGTCTGGATTTGGATGCCGAACCCGGCGACGGGCGCGGGACCGCCATGGGCGTCGCTTCCGGGGACGCTGACTCGGAACAACATGCCCAGCATGGGCTCGCCTCCTTCCGGCGGCCGGCCGCGGCCGTCCCGCAAATGGCAAGCGACGCAGGAAACGTCGTTGTACAGGGGCCCCAGGCCCGGTTGCACGGGCGACGGGGAAGTCACGAAGGTCGCGGAAAAAAGCGCATCGCCGTCCTCGTGGCGCCTGAGTTCAAGCTCCGAGAGGCCGGGGGCCGGATTCGAGAAGGCGCTCCCGGTCGCATCGAAGGCGGTCAGGGCTCCGCCGGCGCGGGGCGGCTCGGGCGCGGGCCCATCCCCGTCCCCGTTCCCGGCCATGCAGCCCGCCAACGCAATGGCCGTACAACCCGCCAGCGCGAAGGCCAAGAAGCCGGCGCGCAACACGGCCGCGGTCGGATGCATGGATCAGAATTCCACGCCCAAGGCGGGGGCCGCCTCCAGGATGAGGGCCGCCCGCAAGGCGCGGATGGCGCTCGAAGCGCTATCGACGCGATCGCGATGCGCGGTCGCCGCTTCGCCGAAGACCCCCATCGCCTCGATCTTGGCGATGGAGGAATCGAGCATGCCTGAGATGCGCCGGTCCAGGGCGGGATCCTTGGCCCGGAGCAAGGCGCCGATGCCCTGCCCGCTTTCGCCGAGGTAGCTCCCCCGGTAGACGTCCCGGGCGCTGCGCAGATTGTCCGCGAAATCGGCGGTGGAATTGCCGCTGAAGCGCGATTCCTCCTGGATGAGATCAGGAGGCGTTACCCTGATCACATTATAGATTTTCTCGTTCGCCACCTCCTGGCAGATGGAAGCCATCGCGAAGAGGATCTCCCGTAGTCCCTGCGTTTCGCTCTCGTACACGGCGCTGCCGTGGCCGGCATCGGCCAGAGCGTCCAGGTAATCCCCTTTGCCCGGATCCCAGGCGTCCTTGAGCCGATGGACCTCGCCTGCCAGGCTGGCGGCGGCGGCCTGCAGGTATTGCCTCGCCCGCAGGTCCAGGCTTTCGGGAGTCCGAGGGGTCGCGCTGTCCCCGAAGAGCAGGTATTCCAGGGTGTGGAAGCCTTTCAGGTTCACGTCCAAGCTATCGAGGTAGGCCTTGGTCAGCGCCGCGTTCCCCGACAACACGGCTTGCAGATCGATCTGGTTGACCGGCCAACTGTCGATGGGCGCGTCGATGGGCAAGGTCACGACGGGCCCGAAGAGGAAGCCTTCCCCTTTTTCCCAGGGCGAGCGCGCGGCGCGCCAAGCCTGACGGGCCGCTTCCAAACGCCCGGAGTCGGGGGCCGCGGCCAATCGATCCGCGGCGGCCGCCAAGGAGTCGGCCCGTTCCGCCAGATCGACATAAGTCGGGTAGATCACGTCGGCGGCGATGCTTTTCAGGACGGCGGACGGTTCGGGAGGATCGGCGCCGGGGCCGGAGGCGTTGTCGCAGGCGATGAGTCCTACGAGGGCGATGCAGGCCACCGCCCGCCCTGCGGCGGACGGCCATGCCGTACGGCCCGGGCCGGCGGCGAAAAGGCGAAGAGGCATCACGGCGCCGCTAGCTTTCGCGTCTGCGTGCGGAGGCCATCCGTCCACTGCACCAGCAGGAGGTCGCGGCGGCCGGCCGCGAGAGGCACGCGCACCTCGGCGTCCCCGGCGGGCACGCGGGTATCGAGGACCACGGCGCCATTGGCTCGCATCGCGCGTACGCGGACAGAAGCGGCCTTCGGCCCCGCGTCCCAATGGAAGGATAGCTGAATGCCGCCCGCTACCGACGCCATGCGCAAGGCGCCCAGCCCCGCCGGAGACGGAACGGTCGCATCGGCCAAGCCCACCGCGCAGGACGTGTTCAGCTTGATGGGATCGGACACGATGCCGTTGGCGCTGATGGCCAGATCGTAAACGGCTTCGGGCAGGCCCGCGGGCAGGGTGAGCGAAACCGTATCCTGCTTCCCGTAGCGCTGCACCCCGGTGCTGTTCCAATCATGGGTGCGGCCGTAGCGGACGGTTCCGTCCGCCGCGGTGAGGCGCGCGATGGGGTAATTGGTGTTCATCTGCACGTCGTCGCCGTAGACGGCGCCCTCGGAGATGCCGTTGAAGAGGGTGCCGGTGAGCGTGTACTCCTTGCAGGCGACCTTCGCGGCGGCCTTCCCGATCACCGCCTTGCCCGAATCCAGCTGCGCGCCGTCGGGGGTATAGACGAAGACCTGCGAGGAATTCTGCTGGGTGTAGAGGATGGTCCCGTCGGGCAGGTCCACGCCTTGGGTCACGTAGGCGGGGCTGCGCGTGGACGTGCCGCCCCCGGGCGCGTTCACTTGCTCGTAGCCGCCGGTCCGGTAGTCGTACTCGTAATAGTACATGGGGCTGGGGAAATGCTCGTCGGAGGTG
Organism: Fibrobacterota bacterium; assembly: GCA_019509785.1. Taxonomy (NCBI): domain Bacteria; kingdom Pseudomonadati; phylum Fibrobacterota; species Fibrobacterota bacterium. The sequence continues at coordinate 45,081 of JAEKLQ010000040.1, forward strand.
GGCGGCGGGGTCACGGCCAGCAGGATTTTCCCGTTGACCAGCATGAACCCGATGGCGTCGGGCTGCCCATAGCCGTTGGGGACGGGCGTCCCGGCCGTCCAGGTCCCGGGGGCCTCGCTCCCCGAAGGCGTATACAGGGCGGTGACCCCGCTCGAACCGAAGTAGATCGCCTTCCCGTTGGGAAGCAGGAAGCCGGGGCCGGTCTCGGTTCCGTAAGGGTCGAAGAGGGAAACCGGAACCTTGGCGTCGGCCACCCACTTGCCCAGGGACGGGATATAGCGCTCCGAGGTGGTCGACCCCGTGTTGACCGTAAGGACGCTGTTGTCCCGCAGCTTGACCCAGGTGGCTTCGCTGTACCGCCCGTTCACCAGGCCGGACCCCTTGGTGAAGGTATTGGCGGCGGGATCGAAGAGCCACATGGCGGTTCCGCTGCCCACCGCGCTTTGCATCACGCGCCCGTCGTCCATGATCTCGAGATTGGCGTCGCTGATGGAGCCGTTGCTCCACGGGATCGAGGTCCACGCGTTGGCGAGGGGATCATAGACCTCCACCTTCGAGCCTCCCGTGCCGTATTCCCCGCCGGCCACGTAGACCCGGCCGTCCCTCAGTAGCTGGGAGCTGAAATCGATGCGCGTGCTGGCCATGGGCGCCGGCGTCTTATCCCAGGTTCCATTGACGTAATGCCCCTTGTCGTCGGGGATGAGCCGGATCCATTGGTTGCCGTATTGATCGGGGCCATGGTTGGTCTTGAAGAAGACGGATCCGTCGGACAACAGGATCTGGGCGCCGTAGGCGGGATAGGGCGGAGCGGTTTTCAACGGGGTCCATTTCCCCGCGGCGGATGCGAGGGAAACGATTAACGCGATGCTGGCCGCGGGCCCCGATCCAAAGCGGTTCATGACGACTCCTAAGGCAAGGCGCCGGCTGGCGACGGCTTACCCGGAAGTCTATCTCCTCCGGCCCGATCGTGTTGGTCGAATCCTGCCGCGGAAGCGGGATCCCGCCGCCGCGATTATCCCAAGGCCTGCCCGAAATCCTCTACCAGGTCTTCCGGATCCTCGATGCCCACCGATAGCCGGATCATGCCGTCCTCGATGCCCATGCTGGCGCGCCGCGCCGGGCCCATCTCGAAATAAATGGTGTGTGCCACCGGGATGATGAGGGTGCGGTTGTCGCCCAGGTTGCTGGAACAGATGGCGATCTTCAGGCGGTTGAGGAAGGCGAAGGGCTCGACGCCGTCGGCGAGGACGAAGCTCAGGAGCGCTCCGGGCCGCTTAAAAAGTTCCTTGGACAGGGCGTGCTGGGGATGGCCGGGCAGGCCGGGATAAAAGACGGCCTTCACCTTGGGATGGCCCGCGAGGTACATCGCCAAGCGGCCGGCATTGCCGCAAGAGCGATCCATGCGCAGGGCCAGGGTTTCCGAGCCCACCGAAAGGACATGGGCGGCTTCCGGCGCGAGGGTGCCGCCGAAATCGCGCAGGCCCTTCTTGCGTATTTGCAGAAGGGCCCATAGCTTCTCATCCCCGGTCTTGTAGATGTCGAGGAGATTCGGATAGGCGGGCCAGGCGAAGAGGCCCAGATCGGTGACGGCCCCGCCCAAGGCGTTTCCGTGGCCGCCGAAGTATTTCGACAGGCTGTTGATGGAGAAGGTGGCCTTCACCATCTTGGGGAGGAACAGGTAAGGCGAGGTGAGGGTGTTGTCCACCGCGTAGATGATCTTCTTCGCCTCGCACAGCGTGCCGATGCGGGCGAGATCGGCCACTTGCGTGGCCGGGTTGGCGATGGTCTCGACCAGCACCATGCGCGTGGACGGCTTCAGCGCCTCCTCGACGTTGCGTACGTCGGTTGCATCCACGAAGGAGACCTCGATGCCGATGCCGGCCAAGGTATTCAAAAGGCTGTTGGTATTGCCGAACAGGAAGGAACTGGAAACGACGTGATCGCCCTTGCGCAGCAAGGTGGTCAACACCGCCGCCAAGGCCGCCATGCCCGTGGAGAAGGCCACCGTCCCCACGCCTTGTTCCATCATCGTGACCTTGGCTTCCACCGCCGAAACGGTGGGATTGGCCTGGCGCGCGTAGGCGTAGCCCTTGGCCGTCCCCTGGAAGACGGCGGCCAGATCCTCGGCCTTCTCGTAGCCGAAGGCGATGGACGTGTGGATGGGTTTATGCAAGGAACCATGCTCAGGCTTGCCGAGCCGATCCGAGTGCAGGATGCTGGTAGTGAATCCTTTTGTCTTCAAAATAGCCCCAGATTGAATCCCACGTAGAAGCGGGGTTTCTTTACCACGTTAATGTAATCCCTGCGCGCCTGCGCGTCCCGGGCCGCCACGAGATTGCCGTTCGCGTCGACCATGCCTTTGGGATCGTTGCCGTAATCGCTCCCGTACAGGTTGTCGGCCTTGAGGTTATTGATGGGCTGGAAAACCTGCACGTAGGCGGTGAAGGGGTATTGGTGGTAAAGCCGGAAATTCGCCGACAAACGCACGCCTACGTCCAGCAGCAGATGGTATTGATGGATCCAAAGGGAATCCCCCACGGCGTCCGGGGTGCTGAGCAGGGTGGTGCCCCATTCGCATAGGCCGGTCAGCATGAATTGCTTCAGCGAAGTGGTCGGCAGATCGGGGATGAAGGCGCCGGCCTTGAGGGGGATGGAGGCCCCGGCCTGCCCGAAAGCGTAGAAGGTGCCTTCCATGATATCCCGGCCGCGGTAATAGAAGTTGTACGGGTAGCCCGACATGCGGTAATAGCCCAGGCGATAGGTGATGGGCCATAGGTAGGGCTGCGGCTGCCGCACGAAGACGGTATCGTTGCCGCTGACATGGCCCGGCGCGGAAACCGTTGGGAAGGTATTCAGGAATTCCCCGGCTTCGGCATTGGCGAACAATGACAAGCGCCGGCCGAAGGAATACATCCCTCCCACGCCGCCTTCCACCGACCAAGGATCGTATTCCGACTGCACGGGGACGACGAGGGGGGCCGCCGCGTTGGAGCCGGAAATGCGGATGAGGCTGGCCGTATCCACGGAAAGGACGTTGGTCTGGTAGGTGGCCCAATACTTGTGGACGAGGCCGTAGAGGCCGCCCCCCGTGGGGAGGAAGGTCGCCAGCATGGATTTCGACCAGCTCCATCCCATGTTGGCTTCGTAATGCTTATGCTCGGAAGCGTCGCGCAGGAAGTCCGTGCGGGGCTGGGTGGCGGCGTTCACGATGGAATCGTTCTTCAGCAGCCGGATGGTCGATTGCTGGGTGAAATCCTGGGTGATGAATTGCTGCCAATAACTTCCGCCTAAGGTGAAGTCGTACGGCAAGGGGGCGACGGCGGACACCGCCCAGCGCGACCATTCCGTCGAAAAATTCGTTTGCGTGATCTGTTCCGCCTCATCGGCGCCGATGTTACCGCGTAGGACGTCGTTCGCCACGTCGTTATTGCCGATGATGTCGTGGTAAACGGAATAATAGAGCGCCGGGGTCCATTCGAAACGCGTATGGCGGATGGTGGTGCCCGCGATCATGCCGTCGTAGGTGAACAGGTAGTCGAGCGGCGCGTCCAGCCGGGTCCGCTTGGTGAAGGCTCCCGAAAGCGATTGGTAAAGGCCGCCATAGGCTTCCCCGAAAGCCAGGTTCAGGCCCGCCACGACGTCGGTATAAGAGGTATTGCCGGAGAGGAAGACCGGCGAGAGCGCCACGAAAGGGGTGATGTCGGCCGCTACCTTGGTGCCGTGATAGTCCCCCGTCTCGAAAATAGAATCGTATTGGAGCTTATTCGGTTTCACCGCCGGAAGGGTGTCCCGCGCCGGACCCATGTTCCGGGCGGTGCGGACCAGGTTCAGGGGTTCGCGGAAGATGCGGAACTGCTGCTGCTGGAAGCCTTGGTAGTACAAGGTCCCGTCATGCGGCAGGGGCTCCAGCGCCTGGCTGGCCACGTGGGTCGCCCTATAGAGTGTGGAGTCGCCGGGCAAGCGCGCGTATACATCGTAGACGCTGTACACGCTGTCCTCGGCGTTGGAGGAGAAGAAAAGCGTATCGCCGGAAAAGCGCAGATTGCGAAGCGCGCCTTTGCGCCAGTCCACCACGAAAGCCAGCTTCTGGCCCCGGGCTACGGGGAGGGAATCAGGGAAAAGGGATGAATCCTTGAGGGCCAGGAAGGGATTGAAGGCCGGGGCGTCCGCGTTGATGGCGACGATGGCCTCCTTGTTCTCCAGCCCCAAGGTGAAGTAGATGGAGTCGCCTTTGGGGGTGAAGCGCGGATTATAGACTTGCTCGCCGTTGGAGAAGTTGGTCAACTGGTGGGTGCGGCCGGAAGAATCGAGGATGGCCAGATTGCTGGAGCCGTTGTCCTTACGCGAATACACGATGAGCCCCTTGGAGGGATGGTAGCTCGGGTAAGCGGCGCGTTCCTCCCAGGTGAGGCGATGCCATTTCTCGCTTTCGCTCTTGTCGGAGCGGAATTCGTATTCCCAAAGGTCGGTGTGTTCCGCGTGGCGGTCCTGGCGCGCGGTCAGGAGGCGGGTCCCTTCCCGGTTGAACTCCAGCCCCGCGGAACCGTATTCCTCGCTACGCTGGGGCCCATCGGAGAACGCATGCACGCGCGCCGCCGGCAGCGCGCGCGGCGCGGTCCCGCGCAGGGAGCGCAATCCGCCCGAACCCGCGGTGGCGCGTTTCATCAGGGCCATGGCCGGATTGGGCGCGCGCATGGGCGGCATCACCCCGGCAGGGCCGGCCACGGGGCCTTCCCCCGGAAGGAAGCCGTCGCGGGCGGGAGCCGGCGAAGGGGCGGGAACGGGATCGGGCGCGGGCGACGGGCCGGAAGAGGCGGGGGCGCCGGAGGACCCGGCCGAGGGCTTACCCGATTTCGTGGTCTTTCCGCCCACGGGCTTCCAGTAGATCCAATTGAGGGGAGCGCGCCGTTCCTCGTCGTTGCCGAGCCAGGCCATGTACTTGCCGTCCGGGGAGAAGGCGAGGTTCTGCTGGTAGCCGCCCCGCATATCCGGGTCGGCCACGCTGTCGCGGGGGATATCCTTGAAGTCGGCATAGCGATCGGAGAGGGAACGCTTGAAATCCTCGAACAGATCGGGCAGGCCCTTCCCGAAAGCCTTCTCCACCGACCAGGAGAAATTGAAAAGCGGCTTGGCGAAGGCCAGCTTCCGCACCTTGTCCGCGCCGAAGCGATCCTTCAGGTAGATGAGGAAGCCGTAGCCCGTGTTATAGGTGCGCTCGGCCTGGGTCCAATCCTCGTCATCGTCGAAGGTTTCGATGAAGTCCAAGGAGGGGAGGGTGCCAGTGAGATAGGCGTCGCGCAATACCATGTCGCGTTGCGAATCCCAGCTATCGTTGCCGTTCATGTAGGCTTCGAATTGGGCGATGCCTTCCACGTACCAGGTGGGCGCGATCAAGGGCACCCAGGGATAATGGAACGAGTAATTCACGTTGGCGTTGTAATTGTAGGTGCTTCCGTACAAATCCACCGCGTCCACCGGGGACAGCCAGGCCGCGCGGCGGAGCGAGAAAACGTGGGCCAGCTCGTGGGTCACCACGTTCTGGATCCACAATTGGCGGTTGCGCATCACCCAGTCCATATGCGAAGGGAAGATCTCGATGCTGGAAAAGTTGTAGATGGCGAACCCGTTGGCTTCGTCGCCTTCGTCCACGATGCGGATGGTGATCTTCTCGTAGCGATCGTAACTCTCGTAAGCCTTGGCCAAGGTGGGCCAAACCGATTCGGCCACGCCCAGCACTTCGCCCGCGAGCTGTTGGTATTTCTTCTCGTAGGCCACGCGGTAATGCGGCGATTCCATGGTGGTAATCTTTTCGGCCCGGGCGGGAGCGGCCAAGGCGAGGGCGATGAGCAGGGGCGCGAGGATGGCAAGGGGTTTTCGCATAGCCCCCTAATGTAGGTTTAGGATTATCAAGCCACAACGGATGGCTAGGGCCGGGGCGCGCTTTCGAGTTGGTCCAACAATCTTTCGCAGCAACGCCGGAGCATTTCGTAAACGGCATCGAACTCGTAGGGGCCGCCGTAATAGGGATCGGGAACGTCCGCGCCCTTCTCTTCGGCGGACCCGAAATCGCGCATCAGCCTGATCTTGCCGCCTTGGCCGGCGGGGGCCAACGCTTCCAGGTCGCTGCGGTTGTTGCGGTCCATGGCGACGATGAGATCGAATTCCCCGAAATCGCTACGCCGCACCTGGCGGCCCTGGCTGGGCAGGGCCACCCCGCGCTGCTTCGCCGCCGAGATGGCGCGGCGATCGGGAGGCTGGCCTACGTGCCAATCGCCGGTGCCCGCCGAATCGATAAGGTAGCGTTCCGCCAAACCCCGCTCCCGCACCAAATGGGCGAAGATGCCCTCGGCCAAGGGGGAACGGCAGATGTTGCCGAGGCAAACGAAGAGGACCTTCTTGGGCATGGGATCGGGACCGGCCATGCGATCAGAAGGCGAGCAGATCCGCGAGGGCCCGGGCCACGTCCTTTTGCTTCATCAGGCTTTCGCCCACCAGGGCGGCCTGGACCTTCGCGTCCGCCAGGGATTTGAGATCGGCGGGCTTGAAGATACCCGACTCCGAGATGACGGGCACGGAATCGGGTACCAGAGGACGTAACTTGAAGGTGACCTGGAGATCGGTATGGAAAGTCTTGAGATCGCGGTTGTTGATGCCGATCAGGGGGGCGCCCGCGTCCACGGCGGCCTTCACCTCTTCCTCGGTATGGGCTTCCACCAGGGGCGTAAGGCCTAAGCCGGCGCCCAGCTCGATCAGGTCCTTCAACTGCTTTGGAGTGAGGCAAGCCACGATGAGCAGGTAAGCGCTGGCCCCCAGCACCTTGGCTTCGAACACCTGGTAGGCGTCGGTGATGAAGTCCTTGCGCAAGGTGGGGAGTTCCACGTTGCGGGAGATGTCGCGCAGGTAGCGATCGTGCCCCTGGAAGAAATCCTCTTCGGTCAATACCGACAAGGCGGACGCGCCGCCGGCCTGGTAAGCCTGGGCTATTTCCAAGGGCTTGAAATCCTGGCGGATGACGCCGCGCGAAGGCGAGGCCTTCTTGACCTCGGCGATGACGTGGACGCCCGGGCCGCCGGAGGCGCTTTGGATCGGGGCCTTTAGGGCTTCCAGGAAATTGCGAGCGGGCGGCGGCAGGGAACGGGCCTTGGCTTCCATGTCCGCCGTCGAAACCTGCAGTTTGATCTCGGCCAGTCGCACCGCCTTGGCCTGCAGGATCTTATCGAGAATGGTATTGGCCATAAGGATGCGTGCGCCGATTATATCATGCGGAAGGGAAAGACCGCGAGCGGGAGACCCAGCTTTCCAGGACGCGTTTGGCCGCGCCCGATTCGATCGACTTGCGGGCCAAGGCTACGCCGCCCTTGAGATTCGGGGCCAGGCCCGCCACGTAGAGCGCCGCCCCGGCGTTCAAGAGCACGATGTCGAGAGGCGCGCCCCGCTTCCCATCCAGTATTCCCCGGATGATTCCCGCATTGCGGACGGCGTCCCCGCCCATCAGATCGGCCTTGGAAGAAAGGGAAAATCCCAGGTCCTCGGGATTGAGGATGTACTCCGTTACCTCGCCGCCCTTCAGCTCGGCCACCTTGGTGGGGGCGGTGAGGCTGATCTCGTCCAAGCCGTCGGTGCCCGCTACGATCATCACGTGGTCGGAACGTAACTCGCGTAATACCTCCGCCAAGGTGCGGGTCAGGTTCATGTCGTAGACGCCGATGAGCTGGCGCTTGGCGCGCGCGGGATTGAGCATGGGCCCGAGCAGGTTGAACAGGGTGCGCTGGCCCAGTTCGGCGCGTACGGGGGCCACGTGCTTGAAGGACCCATGCAGCTTGGGCGCGAACAGGAATCCGATGCGGCACTCGTCGATGCAGGCGCCCACCTGCTCGGGGGCCAGATCGAGCTTCACGCCCAGCTCTTCCAGCACGTTGGCGCTGCCGCAAGCGCTGCTGACGGCGCGATTGCCGTGCTTGGCCACCGCCGCGCCGCCGCCGGCCGCCACCAGGGCCGCCGCCGTGGAGATGTTGAAGGTGCCGCTATGATCGCCGCCCGTGCCGCAGGTATCCACCAAGGGCTGCGCCGAAGTCGGTACCAGGGTCGCCTTCTCGCGCAGTACGGTGACCGCGGCGGCGATTTCGCCGGGGGTTTCGCCCTTGATGCGCAAGGCCACCAGGAAGCCGGCGATCTGGGCCGGGGTCCATTGGCCTTCCAGGATGCCGCCCATGGCGCCCTGCATTTCCGCGAAGGCGAGGTTCTCGCCCTTGATGAGCTTGCCCAAAAGCGGCGCGATCATGGATTCCCCTTCATGGACAGGAAATTCCGGATCATGTCCTTGCCATGCTCGGTGAGGATGGATTCGGGATGGAACTGCACGCCGAAGAGGGGCCGGGCCTTATGCCGCATGGCCATTATTAATGGTCCTTGGCCCGCGGCCTCGGAGGCGGGGTCGATGCAGGTGGCGGTGACCTCGAGTTCGGCCGAAGGGAAACCCTGGCGCGAGACGATCAGGGAATGGTAGCGGGTGGCCTGGAAGGACTTGGGCATGCCCGCGAAGATGTCCTTGCCGTCGCATTCGATGGTGGAAAGCTTCCCGTGCATGGGCGCCGGGGCGCGCACCACCTTGCCGCCGAAGGCCTCGCCCATGGACTGATGCCCCAGGCAGACTCCCAACAGCGGGATGGAAGCGGGAACCCGTTTGATCAGTTCGACGGAGATGCCGGCTTCGGCCGGGGTGCAGGGGCCGGGGGAGACCACGATATGGGTGGGCTTCAGGGCGAGCGCTTGCTCGACCGTCATCTCATCGTTGCGGATCACCTTCAGATCGGGATTGAGTTCCCCGATGTATTGCATCAGGTTGAAAGTGAAGGAATCGTAATTGTCGATGATGAGGATCATGGCTCAAATCCCCGCCGCCGCATCGACCGCGCGCATCAGGGCCCGGGCCTTATGCCGCGTCTCCTCGTACTCCATCTGCGGATCGGAATCGGCCACGATGCCGCCGCCGGCCTGCACGTAGGCCACGCCGTCCTTCACCAGCATGGTGCGGATGGCGATGCAGGAATCCAGGTTCCCGCGGAAGTCCATATAGCAGATGGCGCCGCCGTACAGGCCGCGCCGGTTGGGCTCCAGCGAATCGATGATTTCCATGGCGCGGATCTTGGGGGCCCCCGAAAGGGTGCCCGCGGGCAAGCAAGACATCAGCGCCCTTAAGGGATGGTATTCCCGCTTCAGCTTCCCTTGCACCACCGACACGATGTGCATGACGTTGCTGAAGCGTTCCACCTGCATGAATTGGGTCACCTTCACGCTGCCGAACTCGGACACGCGGCCGATATCGTTGCGTCCCAGGTCCACCAGCATCAGGTGCTCGGCGCGTTCCTTGGGATCGGCCATCAGATCCTTTTCCAACGCCCTATCCTCGGCATCGTCCTTGCCGCGCGGTCGCGTGCCGGCCACGGGCTTGGTCTCGCAGAGTCCGTTCTGCACCTTGACCAGGGTCTCCGGCGAAGCGCCCACGATCTCGAAGTCGCCGTAGTCGAGATAATACATGTAGGGCGAAGGGTTGATGGATCGCAGCGCCCGGTAGATGGAAAGCGACGAGGCCGTCGGCTTGGTGGTGAAGCGCTGCGAGAGGACGATCTGGAAGGCGTCCCCGGCGCGGATGTATTCCTTGCACTTTTCCACCCCGGCCTTGAAGCCCTCGGGGGTGAAATTGGATTCCCACTGCGCTTCGCCGCTTTCGGATTTGGGCTGGGGCGGTACGGGCCTGGCGAGTTCGGTTTCGAGCTGGGCGATCTTCGCCACGGCCGAGGCATAGGCCTCTTCCAAGGTCGGGAACTCGCCGGTCAGCACGTTGGAAACGATGCTGAGCTTGTGCTTGATATGATCGAAAACCAGGAAGGATTCGTAGATGCCGAAGTGGAGATCCGGCAAATGGAAATCGTCCCGGCCCGTGGCGGGGATGTCCTCCACCAGGCGGATGGCATCGTAGCAGACGAAGCCGACGGCCCCGCCGGAGAAGGGAGGCAAATCGGGCGCGCCTACCCCGCGGAAGCGGGCCATGAAGGCTTGCAGCTCCGCCAACGGGTCGCCTTCCAGATCGCGGCGTTCTTTCCCGCGGATCTGGATATGCCGGCCCTTGGAGGAAAAGGTGTAGAGGGGATCGCGCCCCAGGAAGGAGAAGCGCGCCAGCTTTTCGCCCACTTCCACGCTTTCCAACAGGAACACCCGGTGGCCCGGACGCTTGAGCTTAAGCAAAGCGGTAATGGGCGTCTCCAGATCCGGCAGGAATTCCTTATGCAGCGGGATGACGTTTCCCTGGGCGGCGAGGGGCCTGATTTCTTCCAATGACTTCATGCCGATGCCGCGCTAAAACGCGGCCTCCAATGGGTTTATGTTGCTAATATAGTAACGGGTTATTGAGGGGAGCCTATCTTGTCCGCCATGCCGCCCATGCTGCGCAGCGCGCTATCGCTTCTGGTATTGGCTAGTACGCTTTCCGCCCAGCCGGCGTCGGTCAAGGTATGGGTAAACCTCGCCGACAAGGGCCCGGACTTCCGCGCGCCCGCTGCCGCGGCCTCGGCGGCATCCCGGCGCGCTTACGAAAACCGGCCCGTATACGCGCCCTATCTGGATTCCCTGGCACGCTCCGGTTTCGCCCTCGCGGCCGCCCTCAAATGGCAGAACCGCGTCTCTGGGAAAATCGAGGCATCCCGCCTGCCCGCCTTGCGAGCCCTCTCCTTCGTCACCGCGGTGGAACCTCTGCTCCGCCGCAAACGCCGCGCCGCCGTCCCGCCGCCGTCGCCCCTGCCCAATTGGCCCTTGGCCAAACGGGCCGCCGCCATCGATTACGGGGCCGAGACCGCCTTGTTCGATTCCTTGGGCATCGCGCGCCTCCATCGCTGGATGGACGCCAATGAAATGCGGCCGGGAGCGGGCATGCGGGTGGCCGTCATCGACGCGGACTTCCATCTGGGCAGCGCCATTTATACCGATCTCAAGACCCGCATCCGGGATCAATGGGATTTCGCGGGACATCGCCCGCAAGCGGTGGACGATAGCCTGGAAGACAGCCACGGGGCCGAATGCCTTTCCCTGATCGGGGGTAACGCGCCGGGTACCTTGGTCGGGGCCGCGCCAGCGGCCGAGTTCATGCTCTACCGTGCGGAGATCAACGACAGCGAGCTCTATGCCGAGGAAGATTACGTGGCCGCCGCGATCGAACGCGCCGTCGATTCCGGCGCCCAGGTAATCAGCATCAGCCTGGGCTACCGCTGGGATTTCGACCTGGGCGAACCGGACATCCCTTACTCCCAACTGGACGGGCGGACCCGGCCCGCCTCCCTGGCGGCCCTGGGGGCGGCCCGCCGCAACGTGGTCGTGTCGGTCGCCATGGGCAACGAAGCGGAATCCCATCCCGAGGGCCCAAATCTGGGGACGCCCGCCGACGCCGACAGCATCCTTTCCCTCGGCATCGTGAACTCGGATCGCGCCCGCTGCGGTTATTCCTCCATCGGTCCCTCCGCCGACGGCCGCATCAAGCCGGAGATCGTCTCCATGGGCCTCATCGGCGGTTGCGCCGTGGCGGTCGCTTATCCGGATACGGCCCCGCCCCATGCGGTCGCCTATTCCGGTACCAGCTTCGCCACGCCGGTGGCCGCGGCCGCGGCGGCCTTGCTGCGGCAAGCCCGGCCGGAGGCTTCCGCCGAGCAAATACGCCAAGCCCTCCTGCGCACGGCCGATCACGCGGATCATCCCGATAACCAGACGGGCTATGGCGTAATGGACGTGGCCGCCGCGGCCATAAGCCTGGGCGTCCCTTTGAAGATCGAATTAATCGAAAAGGGGCACGCCCGACTCTTCCATCCCGGCGGCGAGGGCCCGATCTTCGTGGCCTGGGATCCGCATCGGGCGCAGCCTCCCCTGGAATTGACCGATCTCTCGGGCCGCCGCGTTCCGATTTCGGTCAACCTGTCCGGTTCGGTGTTGGCCCTGAAGCCCGCCCGCAACCTGCCTACCGGGGTCTACATGGCCCGCATTCCTTGATCCGGCCAGCGTTCTTCAACGCATCCCTATATTCAAAAAGGCAGTCCTGCCTCTTCGTTCTTACCCGGAAACGGATACTCCTGGATAGCGCACGCGAAAAAAAAGAGCACGCCTTAGATTGGAAACGGGATTTTCCGGACCCCGATTTTCCGGACCCAACGTGTAGTCAGAGCGGAGAGGAGGCGTCGTGGATATTCGCATCGCAGCGGGAATCGTGCTCGCCTTCGGATTGTCGGCCAATGCCCAGACCATCAGCGTGCATGGCAAGGTGACGGATGCCGCCGGTAAGCCGCTCGCGAACGCGGTCGTGGAACTGACGCACGCGAAGCTGAAGGATACCACCGGAATCGACGGCGCCTATGCCTTGGGGGCGGGCATCATCGCGGTGCGGCCTATCGGAAACCCGTTCGCCGATGGATCGGTAAATCCCTCGGCCGCGGACATGCGGCTGGACCAGGGAGCTTTGATGCTCGCGGTGGCTGAAGACGCGCCTATCCGGATCGGGGTCTTCGACCTCCGGGGGAATCTCCTGGAAAGGACGGTTCTGGATCGGGCCAAGGCGGGAAGTTATCGCTTAAACCTGGCCGGACGTTTTCCGGCGGATAACCTGCTGATCGTAAAGGCTTCCATCGGAGGACGGGCCAAGGCCTTCGCCTATTTCCCGCTGGGCCGTTCCGCCGGCGCGGACGCGGATCTGGAGTACCTCGGCCCTTCGAGCGCGGTCCTGGCGAAGGAGGCCGCCTTCGTGGATACCCTCAAGGCCACGGCCGCCGGGTACCAGGCGAAATCGTTCGCACTCAACTCCTATGCGGTGACCCAGGATATCCTGCTGGAGGCCAACGCCTCTTGTACCGCGCCTACGCCGCCGACGGCCAAGGACGCGGTCACCCTCGACATGGCGGCGACCGAGGGCCCGCCCACCTATTCCGCTTCCGGTTTCATCTACGGCATCGCCGCGGACGGCCTGCAGCCGCCGGACTCCCTTTTAAGCGCCATCAAAGTGAAGACGTTCCGCGCCGGGCGGGGAACCTCGGGAGGCTGCGGAGAGGTGAATTGGAAAATCCATTGGGCCGTGATGAAGGCCTACTACGCCAAGGCGAAGGCGATGGGCGGGACCATGCTCATGTTGATGAGCGATGATTACCAGTATTCTTGCTCCCTTCCCGGCGATGGCGGGGATTGGACGACCTTCGACGCCTTTCTGGATCAACTCATCGACAGCGTGAAGGCCAACGGCATGACCGGTCCCGACGTGCGCTGGGAGCTCTGGAACGAGTCCGATTACGCTCCCACCTTCTGGAGCGGTACGCAGGCGCAGTGGTTGGATACCTGGAAACACGAATACCAGCATGTCCGCGCCGCGCTTCCGTCCGCCGTCATCGAGGGGCCGAGCTTCGCGACGGGCTCGGCCGGATCCTCCATGAGCGCCTTCCTCGATTACGCCAAGACCAACAATGTCGTCCCGGATATCCTCAACTGGCACGAAGCCGGCGGAGGCAGCGATCCGCAGGCCGACCTGGCCACGGCCACCCGTGGGCTTTCGACCCGCGGGATCACGGGCGTGAAGGGCTTCGACATCAACGAATACGGGAGCAAAGCCGAGCAGAACCCGGGGCACTCCGCCTGGTTCCTGGCGCGCTTCGATCGGGCGGGACTGCAAGGCCTACGTTCCAACTGGGCCGGGGGAGCGACTTTCTTCTCGAACATGGGCGACCTGGTGACCACCAACTGGCAGCCCAATAGCCAGTACTGGATCTATAAGCGCTACGCGGACCAGACCGGTCTGCGCATCAATACCACAGCCGGTACCCAGGTAGATGCGGTGGGCTATGCGGATATGGCCGCGGCCAAGTCCATCATCGTGGTGGGCAACCGGGGGGGATCGACCGGATCGGTCAACGTCGTCATCAAGAACGTCCCGTCCTGGTTGCAAAGCGGCGGGACGACAAAGGTGCTGGTGGAAAAGATGCTTACGGGCACGGGAGCGTCGAGCGGACCCACCGTCGTCTCGAACGCATCCGTGGCCGTGACTTGCAATACGGTCATCGTGACCCTCGATTGGGCCACGGCGACCGATGGTTACGCGCTCACCTTGAGCCCGAACTGATCCTACGCCGGCTCAGATAGGCCAGTTGTTACGGGCCAAGTACAAGACCTGGTTGGTGGGATTGTTCAGGGAGGCGCATGGCTTGAGGACGACATTGGCCGGAGTGCCGCTGCCGTTGAGATCGAGGCATTGCCCGTTGGCTACGTTCTTCAATTGGAATACCGACTGGCCCGTGGCGGCGCCGATGAAGGTCCACTTGTATTCGTTCCCGGTCCCGCAGGCATTGACCCGCACGTTGGAGGTCGAACCGTCGCGGTAGGCGCATTCCGTGCCCCCGTCCGGGTTCCCGTTCCGCAGCCGGAAGACGCCCGACCCGACGGCTTCCATCCACCAGTGGGTCGCAGCCTGATCGCCGGGGGCATAGGCGGCTTGCAATTGGGGGTTCGTCCCCGAAGGGCGGTTCAGGATGGCGGCGTCTCCTCCTCGCGAAAAGAAAACGTTGTTGTAGGTGTACAGCCCGAAGGTCTGGCCGAACACCAAGGTGGAACCGATGGTTTGCCCGGAGCCCCCGGTGCCGACGCCCTTACTGCGCACGATGAAGCCTTTCGTGGTTCCGTTCAAGGGGATGAGATCGGCGAGGTAACGGGCGCCCGAATTCGTGGTGGGGGTATAGCCGCCCACGCCCGAGCTAACCCAGGAAGGGCTGACGTTATAGGCCGCGGTGCCGTACCCGGTGGTCGCCGCCGCGGTGATTTCCTTGATCATGGGGTAGGTGAAGCAACGGCCGCCCCACTGGGAAGGGCAGGACTCGACCCCGATCGCGTACGATTTAAGAGGTTCGTTCTGGGCCGGGTTGCTTCTGGCCCGCGCGCTGGCCTTCCAGGCCCTTTCCCCCGCGCTGTCTACCGCTCGCGATTCCACCAGGTATCCATCGGTGGCGGCGGTGATGCTATTACCCACATTGTAGTTGAGGATATCCGCGCCTCCGCCTATCAGGAAATAGTCGGAAGGAAACCAGTTTTCCGGAGTCTCGACGGAGTAATTGGCGGGAGGATTGACGGATGCCGTCACGTTGTCGGTGCCAATCGTGGTCACAGGCGTGAAGGTATTTCCGTTTGCGTCGACAAGCTGCATTTCGACGATATAGGCTTGTAATTGATGGGTCGCGCCGGAAGCCCGGACGACCCAGGTCGATTTGTCATCGGTCCCGAGGCGCGCTGGCGTATGGCCCGCCGGGCCCGTGCAACCGAAGGAGTTGGCGGTCGTGAAGAAGTTCGGGCTTGGGAAGGACGCTTGCAGCATGGCGCCGGGGGTGTTTTCACCCATGATGTCGCCGCCGCCCCCGATGCGCACCCAGCCCTCATCGGCGGTGCAATAAGCGCAATTGGTGGTAGCCGAGCCGGTGAAACCGCAGTACTTCACCCGGATGTGGATTTTCGCGCTCCCATCGATGAGGTCCGTGTTTGTAATGGAAGCCGCGGTGGCGAGGCTGTTCTTGTTATCGGCCGAAGCGCCGGTTTGGTCGGTGACCTGGCAGCCGGACAGCAGGCCGCCGGCCAACAAGGAGCCGAAAAGGGCGATGCGGCTGGCGCGTCTCCCGGAAAAAATCGAAGCGTGCAACATTGGCGTGTCTCCCTGGGAAGTTCTGGGCCGGCGTTGCGGAATGCAGCCGCCGCGGCAATCCGCCTTGAATAGCGGGGCGCCGTGCATAGGATGCGGGACGCCCCGGATTTGTTCCAGGACGGGAAATTCATACTAATCTCCCGTTCCTCCATTTCCAGACCCTCGCGTAGGATTGGCTGATAACCCGGGAGTTCCCCGCCGAATTCATAACCTGCAAGGTACGTACCATTTGTGTTACCTTTCGCCGGACTTCGATCCCCACCGCCGGGCTTACTTGTTGCCGCCCGCGAACGTCGAATACCCATCCCCCCGAACCTGAACCGCGGAGAAACCATGGCGCGCGCTACCGAAATCCATTCCCACGAAGTCTTCAAGCTGGGCAAGGCCGACGCGAAGCGGGATGATCGCAACCTCCTGTTCGCGACCCTGCTACGCGCGCCCGCCAAGCTTCCGGACGAATACGACTTCGATCTCCGGCATACCGGCATCCCCATGCCCATGTTCGCGAACGACAAGTACGGCTGCTGCGTGATCGCGGGGCGGGCGCATCAGACCTTGCGCTTCGAATTGCTCGAAGCCAAGAGCAAGCTGGCCATCACCGATAAGCAGGTGCTGGCCGAATATCTCAAGGAAAGCGGCGGGAAGGATTCGGGTTTGGTGGTGCTGGATTCGCTGAAAGCCTGGCGCAGCCATGGCTGGAAGGCGGCCGGTAGCACCTATAAGATCCAGGCCTTTTCCGAAGTCGCGCCCAAGCAGCACAACCTCGTGAAGCAGGCCGTCTACATGGACGTAGGCGTGGGGTTGGGCCTGAGCCTCCCCGTATCCGCCCAGGCCCAGATGCAGTCGGGCAAACCCTGGGATGTCGTTGGCGGCAAGAACGGCGCGCGCGGATCCTGGGGCGGCCACTACGTATTCGTGCCCGGTTACACCAAGAAGGGCCCGGTCTGCGTAACCTGGGGCGCCAAGCGGCAAATGACCTGGGCCTTCTTCGACAAGTATTGCGACGAAGCCTATGCCATCATCGATGCCGTGGATACGGCCAAGAAGAAAGCGGCTCTGGATACGGCCAAGTTGAAGGCCTTCCTCGCGGGGCTGAAGAAAAAGAAGAAGTAGGCGTTTCGAAGCCGAACCAGGCCGAAGCAACCGGCCATAGGTAACTCAGGTGTTACGGGAGGCGCTACGGAGGGCCGCCGCGGCCCCGATCCTTCTCTCCCGATTCCCACGGCAGCCGCGCCGCCGAAGACGGTACCTGGGCGAAGAAGACTTCCAGGGAATCGCCCCGGCCGGGGCCGGTAAAACGCAGGGCGGCCCGATCCGAAAGCTGATCCGTACCGCTGCGCCAGGAAAGCCCCAGGCTCCCGATGGCCTTACGGGTAAGCCCGTGACGTAAGGTGAAAGATACCGGTATCCCGCGCGCGCCTTCGGGTTGGCGGTAGGCGATCGATCCCCGGAAGGGGGCGGCGGGCCAAAAATCGACGTCGCGCCGGAAGAAGGTGAACCACAGGGCGGCCACGCGGGGGGCGCTGTCCGGGAAGGGATACCGCATGGTGGCGACGATGCCCAGGCTATCCCACACCGCCATGCCCCCGGCCCTATCGATCCTGCGCGACGGCGGCCCCAGCCGCCGCGTCCATTCGGAAAGCGGTCCTCCCAGGCGCGCGCCTTCGCCGTTGACGATGAGGCTGTCGCCGAGCATGCGGATTTCCAGGGCCTTCGGGGCCGGCGCGGCCGCGCCGGCAGGGGAACCTGCGGAAGCGCCTGCGGATGGAAAAGCCAGCGCGATCAAACCGATCAAACCCGTCAAGCCGGCCGCCAAGGACCGGGACGCGCGCGAGCCCATGCTTAACGCCATTCCGGGTACCCGGAAGCGGAGATTTCCATCTCCTCGAAGTAGAACGCGCAAGGGTCGCCTTTGCCCGCGCGCGGGAGCGGGATATGGCCGAAGTAGCGCACCCGCCCGGTGCGGGCCGAATCGGATTCGGAGCAGCGCAGGGGCGCCGTGAGCCAGACCTGGAATCCATCCGGGGCCGGCAGGGCCATGTCCCCGAAAGCGAGATCGCGCCCGGGGCGGTCGGCGAAAGTCCCCCGCGGGGCCACGGCCTTTTGAACCTCGCGATAGCGGGGCATGGATCCCAGGGCCACGCCCATCAGCCCCACGGCGCATCGATCCAGCCTGATGCGGAGATTAGCGGCATAGGCCCTGCCGTCGGGCGTGCCGATGGCGGACAACTCCAGTCCGACGGAGTCCCAAGCGTAAACGGGACCCGTTCCGTTATCGCGCTTGCGGTCGGGCGTTCCCAGGACGGCCAGCCAGGTCTCGGCGCGATCGAAGAAGCGCAAGGGTTTCCCGCGGAAGCGGAGGATGTTTCCGTCGATTTCGAGATCCATGCGCCCGGGAGCCGCCGGGGAGGCCGCCGCGCGCGGGGCTTCCGCCGCGAAGGACGTTTTCGCCATGGACAAGCATAGGCAAGCGGCCATCGGCCCGAGCAGAGCGAACCGGCGGAGCGGGCGCATATCAGGCCGTTTCCAACTTCATCAGTACCATGATGCGATCCGCATTGGTATCGTCCTGGGCGTACATATCCTTCGCCGTCTTGAAGGCTTCGGCGTGCTCCTCCTTGGCTTGCCGCAGGAAGCGGGCCACCGAGTTGGCCCGGTTCAATTGCAGGATCACGGCGGGATGGGTGTCGCCGAAGGCTTTGATCTTCGCGAGGATGGGGGACGCCGCGGTGCTCGCGACCACGTCGATGTCGTTGGGGTGCACGAAGAATTGCTTCATCAAGGCGATCACGTCGTCGGGCGACTTGACGCCGTTCCATGCGTCCCGCATGACGGCGCCTATCTGCTTCACGGCTTCGCGGGCGCATTGGGCGGCGATGGCGTGCAAGGGGTGGTCGTCGTGGTCCTTGGCCAGCATGCTATGCGAGGGGGCCGTTTGGGTGGGATCGTTAACCACCGCCTTTTCGTATTGATCGACGCGCGTCACTTGCGCGCGCATCATGGAACCCAGCACCGCGCTCAGCTTGTCGAGCAAAGGCGCGGTGGTGCGGCAGAGGAGCTCCGTGAACTCCGGGTATTTGGCTTCCAGCTTCTTCACCCGCGCGAACAGGCTTTCCAAAGCCTTGCCGCCGTCATCCGTCAAGAGTTTGACGAGCTCGATCCCTACCACCGATTTCTTGCTGAACACCCCCGCCTCGCAAACGGTCTTCTCTTGCAGGCTCTCGCCGATGGCGCTCACCGCGCTCACCACGGTATCCACGCTGCCGAAGGTCCCGGTGACCATGGGGAAACGCGTATCGGGCTTGCCGTTACGTATCACCGTGAGTTGCGTGCGCTCGCCGACCCAGGGGAAAACCGAGGTATGCCCGAGGCGGATCAGGGACAGCTCCACGAAGTTGCTGTGGGCGTAGAGATCCTCGCACGTGTGCAGGCCCTGTCCGAACAAGCGACGGCCTTCGGGATTGAATCCTTGCTTAAGCGCGTCGCGGAAACTCTTCTCGGCGAATTCGATGGCGGTCGCGTAGCCGGGCCCCGGCGTCGCGATGTAGTTCTTGAGGCCCGTCGCGGGATCGATGGCGATCTCGTTGGGCGGGACGGGTCCGTGGAAAAGCGGATCGATGGCGGCGCCATTGGTGATCCCCAGCGGGTTGTCGATATGCTCCTGGGCCCGATATACGCCGCAATTCGCAACGGTCACGTGGAAGACCCCGGCTTCGTGCACGCCGGGGGCAGCGGTGGAATCGAATTCGGACTTGGCCATGAGATCGAGGTAGTTGGTCATGACCTGGCGGGCTTGTTTGCCCTTGTGGACCACGGGGTTCTCGAAGGCCTGCAGCCAGATCGGATCCAGGAATTGCGAATAGTCGCGCAGCCAATTGCCGAAATAGATCTGATCGCGGATGCGCGTGGCCGGATCGTTGCTGAAGAAGACGGGATCGGCATCGCCCAAGCCGTCTTCGATGCTCTGGTGCCCGTAGGAGTCGTTCGGGAATTGCTTATTCTTCGGGCCCCGCCCCGCCGAGAAGAACTCGACGGTTTCGCGTTTGGCTTCGATCTGCTGCTGCGGGTCGTTCACGTATTGCTCGGCCGCGTCCTTGAAGTCGTCGTAGCTGATCTTCAATTCCGTCTCGACGCCAGCCTGGTTCAGGGTGGCAAAAACGAATTCGCTTTCTTCGAGATGGGTGACGGCCGTAATGGCGTAGGCGAATAACCCGCCTTCTTCCCCGGGGGCGTCCCCGCCCACGCCGGAATAATGCTTCCGCAGCAGGTTATCCACGTGGTGGCCGAATTCATGCATCAGCAAGGCGCAGAGTTTCCCGCACGAGGCGTCGTCATCCGGCGCCGCCAGGGCCAGCTCCTCCGCCATGCCGATCATGCGGGTCGCGTTGTCGTAGCCGCTATCTTCGCCGTCGATCCCGCCCGGGACCAACTGCACGTCGGGCGGATCCAACTTGCGGCCTTTCAGATCCTGGTAGAGCTTGCGGTAGGCCTCGACGGGCACATCCGATCCGAAAGACACCGTTCCCCAGGCGGCGAAGGCGTCTTCCTCCATGTTGTCGGTGAGCAATTCGAAGCGCTCCAGCGCATAGCGCGAAGTCAACCCCGCCACCGCGGAGTCCTGGCCCAGCACCACGTCGATGTTATGGGTCACCTGCTTGAGCCACTCGGGATAATCCGTGGCGTCCTTCCCCGAGGTCTTGCCCGCGGGCGCAGGCGTAATGGGCCCGTCGAAGAAGAAGATCTCCACCCGGCGGTTGTCCGGATCGCGCTTGCCGTCCTGCGTGCCGTCCACGGGGAAATTCTCGCCGCATCCATGGGTCGTGAGCGTGGTGCCTTGGGGCAGGGAGGTGTCGTCCAGCCCCATGTAGGCCTTGACCAGCGCCTTCCGCGTCTCCGGGCCGGCGATGCCGTCGACCGTGAGGCCGTTGTCGGTTTGGAAATCCCGGATGGCCTGTTTGGTGGCGGAATCCATGACCCCGGTGGGCTTGCCCTTAAAGAAGAACGGGCCTCCCTCGGGCAGGGCGGAGAGCATGGCCTGCACTTCCCGCAGGCCCCATTTCTTCTCCGCCGCCGGGTTGTCGAAGAACTTAAGCCAAGCGTCCGCGTCATCGGTGAGGAAGGCGGCCACGGCCGCGGCGCGTTCCAGCGAAAGGGCGAGATTGTAATCGTCCTTGCCGGAGGTATCCGTATGCCCAACCACCAGCAAGTTGCTCTTGGGGTGCTGATCGTAAAGGGACTTGATCTCCTTGATGCCGTGCATGGCCGAAGGCAGCAGGAAGCATTTATTCAAATCGAAGAACATGCCCACCAGGCGGACCCGGCGCGTGGCCAGCAAGGTGATGACGTGGGTGTCGTCCACCTTGAAGGCAAGGCCTTCGGAGAGCTCGCCGAAGGTGAGGCGATGTTTCGTCATGCGGTCGCCCCGGACTTGTTCTCATGGGCCTGTTCGGGGATGATCTTGAGCTTCGCCTCGCCGCTTTTCGTGTTATCCATCAAGCGAATCCAGCCATCGGAATCGCTCTTACCCTGGGTGGTGGTTCCGTCCGGCAGGGCCACCTCATAGGCGATCCCGGCCAAGCTTCCGCCGTCGATATCGAGAAGCCGGAATTGGATCGGGAGCTTCTTCTTCTTTTCGGGAGAGCCGAGGTTCACCGCATCGCCGGCCTCGTCTTCGGTTTCCAAGACCTCGTTCTTTTCGCCCACCGGCCGATGGACCTTGAGCGCCTGCAACGGGCGCCGCTCCACCCCGGTATGCACGAAATACCGTAAGCCGTCGTAAGGGAAAGCGCCATCGCTGCGGAAAAAGCGGCTGTCCGGCCGGAGCCATTCGGCGGCTTCGATGCTGTGCAGGCGATGCACCACCGCCACCCGCCGATACAGGCAGGCGCCCAAGGCCTCGCTGCGGTCCACCGGAAGCCACCGGACCCGATCGCGGGTGATGTCCCAGGGCTCAGGGGAAAAGAGGCTCTCGTTCACGCATGCTCCAGCCCGCCGGAAATCCCGGAAGGGAACCGGAGTAATTTAACTCTGAGACGGGGAGACCGTACTCCCGACACGGGACCTACGTGAGCGCCATCACAAACCGCCGGATGGAGATCGGTTCCTATCCCAAGTCGGACAGGGCTTCCTTCAGCTTCGCCAGGCGGTCCTTCTGGGTTTGCAGCTTGGCGCGTTCGCCTTCCACCACTTCGGCCGGGGCGCTTTTCACGAAGCCCTCGTTGGCGAGCTTCTTTTCCTGCGCGGCCAAGAAGCCTTCCGCCTTTCCCAGTTCCTTGGTCAGGCGCACTTTTTCCTGGGCCGGATCGAGAATGCCTTCCAGGGGGATGAACACGCGGCCGCCGGGCACCAGACCCGAGGCCGAGAAGGCGGGCTTGGCCGCATTGGCTTCCGCCTTTTTCAGCACCACCTTGTCCAGGTTGCCGAGGATATCGCCGTGGGCGGCGAGCAGATTCTTCAAGGCGGGATCGTCGCAGCTAAAGATGAGATCGGTCGCTTGCGAGGGCGGGATGGTGTACTCGCCCCGGATGGAACGCACCGTTTCCGTGATGCGCAGCAAGGTCTCCATGGCCTTGAGGTCCTGGACGGAACCGGCGCCGGGCGTACCCGCCGTCGGCCACTTCGCGGTGATAAGGAGATCCTGGATGCCGATGGCTTGCCGTATTTCCTCGGTGAGGAAGGGCATGAAGGGATGCAACAGGGTGATCAGCTTTTCCAACACCGTAGCGAACACGGATACCGCCACCTGCTTTTCCCGGCTCGCCTCCGCCGAGGTGATGGTCTTCTTGCGGATCTCCAGGTAGTTGGAGCAGAAATCGTCCCAGGTGAAGCGGTACAGGGCCTGGGCCGCCTCCGAGAAGCGCAGACCCGACGAACCGTCCGCTCCGCGGGGTTCCAGGCTTTCGGTCACGGCCTTGATGGTCTCGTCCAGCCGCGCCAGGATCCAGCGATCCGCCAGATGCAACTCGGAGGTAGCGGCGGAGATACGCTTTCCGTCCGTCCCCAGGGCGGCGCTAAGATGCGGGTGCACGAAGCGCACCGCGTTCCACAGCTTGTTGGCGAAGTTCCGGCCGGTTTCGAATTTCACCGGCGACAACTTGATGTCCTGCCCCTCGGTCGTGAGGATCATCAGCGCGAAGCGCACCGCGTCGGCGCCGTACTTGGCGATCATGTCGAGGGGATCGATGCCGTTGCCTTTCGACTTCGACATGCGCTGGCCCTTCTCGTCCAAGATGGTCCCGTTGATGAACACGGTATGGAAAGGCGTTTTCCCCAGGAACTTCAGGCCGGAGAAGATCATGCGCGCCACCCAGAAGTAGATGATGCCGCGATCGGTCACCAGCACGTCGGTGGGATAATGCGTCGCCAACTCCGGCGTCTTGTCCGGCCAGCCTAATGTGCTGAAGGGCCACAGGGCGCTGGAGAACCAGGTGTCCAGAACGTCCTCTTCCTGCGCGAGCTTGGCGTCTTTGCCGTACTTGGCATCGGCCAGGGCTTGCGCCGCGGCCGCGTCGCGGGCCACCACGAAAGGCGTCTCCTGGCGCTTCGCGCCATCGGTCTCGCTGACCACGTACCAGGCGGGGATCTGATGGCCCCACCACAATTGGCGCGAGATGCACCAGTCCTTGAAAGGCTCCAGCCAATCGCGATAGGTCTTCACGTAGCGCCCGGGGATGAAGCGCGTCTCGTCCTTGGCCACGGTTTCCAGGGCGGGCTCGGCCAGCGGCTTCATGTTCACGAACCATTGATCGAGCAGGTAGGGCTCCACCACGTCGTCGGAGCGGTAGCAACGCGGCAGTTGGATGACCCGATCTTCCACGCCCGCCAAAAGGCCCGCGGCCTCCAGGTCGGCTACGATGGCCTTGCGCGCGTCGAAGCGCTTCATCCCCTGGTACTTGCCCGCCTGATGGTTCAGGGTGGCGTCCAGGTTCATGGCGATGATGGGCGTGAGGTTGTGGCGCTTGCCCACCTCGTAATCGTTGAAGTCATGGGCGGGCGTAATCTTCACCGCTCCGGTTCCCTTGGTGGGATCGGCATGCTCGTCGGCGATGATGGGGATGGTCCGTTCGGTGCCGGGCAGCTTCACCCGTTTGCCGATGAGATGCTTGTAACGCTCGTCTTCCGCATTCACGGCCACGGCCACGTCGCCGAACATGGTCTCCGGCCGCGTGGTGGACACGGTGATCGATTGCGAGGGATCGTCCGCGAGGGGATAGCGGATGGACCAGAAATGGCCCGCCGATTCCTTGTTCTCCACCTCTTCGTCGGCCAAGGCGGTTTGCAGCGCCGGGCACCAGTTGATCAGGCGCGTGCCCCGGTAGATGAGGCCGTCCTCGTACAGGCGCACGAACACTTCGCGCACCGCCTTGGACAATCCTTCGTCCATGGTGAAGCGTAAGCGGGACCAGTCGCAGGAGCTGCCTAAGCGCTTCAGCTGGTTGACGATGCGATCGCCGTATTCGTTTTTCCATTCCCACACCTTGGCCACGAAGGCCTCGCGACCGAGCTGATGGCGGGTCACCCCTTGCTTAGCCAATTGCTTTTCCACCACCGACTGGGTGGCGATTCCGGCATGGTCCGTGCCCGGCTGCCACAGCACTCGGTAGCCCTGCAAGCGCTTGAAGCGGGTCAGCACGTCCTGCAAGGTGTTGTTGAGGGCATGCCCCATATGCAGGGCTCCCGTCACGTTGGGCGGCGGGATGACGATGGTGAAGGGCTTACCGGATCCCTGCGGCTTGAAAGCGCCGGCATCCGTCCAGGTGCGGTACCATTTTTCTTCAATGTCCTGGGGGGAGTAGCGGCTATCCATGGCTGTCTCTTCGGGGATGTGTAGTTCCCAATATAATTACGATGCCTTGGATGGCGGGTCGAGGTGGGTCCCGGGCGGTCCGGGGCGGAGTGCCGGCTCGGAGGGTCGCTTTCGGAATTGCGGTCCTTCCGCGGTCCGGGGAAGCGGGACGCCCGCGCATTTGAAGAGCGCGGGCTTTCTGATAGGATATCAATCCGCGTCCCCGGACCGCGACGCGCCCCAACTCGCCGGCCCGCCGTCCCGGTCCGCCCGTGTCCCGCCATGCACCGCTAGCACGGCACCGCTTGTATTGGGTAATGCCGCTGGTGCGCGGTGGGTTCCGCCATGGAAAGACGGCGTTTGGGTGAATCGCCCGGCTTGGACGATTCGCCGCTGCAGCCCGACTTCGAGTCGGGATTCCGCCTTATTGGGGGGTGATTTTGATGTTGTCGATGGCGAACCCCTCCGATGGCGTCCCGGAGCGAAAATCGAGTTCGGTTAAGTTCGTGCCCCCGGCCAGAATGATTCTTCTGTCTCCTTGGTCGAAAATTATGTGAGGCCAATGGATCCAACTTCCATTCGAGCGCCGTCCATATAAACTAACGACGCCGTCCGTCCCATAATAAGAGTTCGCGGTAAAGATATTGTTGATGCCGTCCTCGGGCAGCGTCACGACGAGAGCCATGTTAGGGTCGTCCCACTCGGATTTAGACGCATAGCGGGGAAAAAACTCCGCATCGTCTTGATTAGTGCAATTGTCGTCGGTCCCATGTCCCATTTTTCCGTAGGAGCCGACGCACATATCCGGTTTCTCGCCAATCAGGGTATACCGGTCGCCTACGCTTGGGGTTACCAGCGCATAGAAGGGGAAACATGGTTGGATATACCAGGGCGAGCTCGCAAAGCGCTGATAAGCATGGTCCTCCATGTGGGACAATCCCTTGGGGGAATCGAAATCGATCACGCAGGCGAGGTTGGACGCGGTTTTCGCGGCAGGTTTGGATTCAATATTCAGTTCGGATGCGGGCTGCGCCTGGGATTGGGGGCCGCGCGTTTTCAGGAAAGCCGCCAACTCTTCACCTTGGAGCACTTGTGCTTCGACCACGGTGTCACTCTTCGGATTCGGCGCCGCCTGTTCCGACTGGGCGGCACCGCGGGGCTGTTCGCCGCGGGAACTGGGATCGACGCTTTGGTTGCACGCGGACAGTCCGGCTGCCAATAGCGCAAGCCCGGAGAATCCGAGGGAACAAATCAAACGACCGTCTTTGTGTTTCAGCATAGCTTCTCCTTGTCCGATTCCAGCGAAACCGGCTTGAGGTTGAGGAAGGGCGCCCTTTTGATCTTTGAATTCTTGCGTGAGGCCCGAAATTGGGATGCGCCGCCGCGCCCACTTGTTTCAGGATAAATCGTCTCCCCGCGCTTGAGCATCTCCACGAACGCCGCGATTTTCTTTTTCCTTCCGGCTTCCGTCTTCATGTAGTGCACCCCGAAAGCCAGCGCGAACCGGTTCTGGGCGTTGAGTTTGGCCAGCATCGCCTTGGCCTTAGGCGAAGCATCGATGGCGGCCTGGAGATCGTCGGGAATCCCCATTTCCTTGCTGCCGCCCGGGAAACGCGGCCGGCCACCCCTGCCTCCCGCGACCGGTTTTTGATAGCTTTACGGCTCCCCCACCAAGGACTGCATGGCCACCTCCATCCAACAGGGCGTTTCCGGATTTTTGGCCCACATGTCCTATGTCTACGTCCTGGCAGGCTTGTTCGTCGGGTTCATCGTGGGGATGACGGGCGTGGGCGGCGGCAGCCTCATGACCCCGATCCTGCTCCACTTCGGCATCGTGCCCGTCAACGCTGTCGGGACCGATCTGCTTTACGCGGCCATCACCAAGGCCAACGGCGTTTTGGTCCACCAGAAAAAGAAGAACGTGGATTGGTCCATCACCATGCGGCTCGCCTGCGGCAGCATTCCCGCCGCCGTGCTGACCCTGATCGCCTTCCGGCTGATGCAATCCCACGGCCCCGCCCGCGCCACCAACGCGGTCATCACCTATTCGCTGGGCATCGCGCTGCTTATCACTTCGGTCGCCATCATATGCAAGCAACCCCTGCTCAATTGGAGCCACCGCAACGACGTGTTCCTGACGCGCATGACCGAATCGCAACGGCATGTCGCGACGGTCATCATCGGTTTCGTCTTGGGAATCATCGTCTCCATTACTTCCATCGGAGCCGGGGCCTTGGGAACCATGGCCTTGTTCCTGGTCTTCCCGCTTCTGCCTACCTCCAAGCTGGTCGGGACCGAAATCGCCCACGCCGTTCCCTTGACCCTCATCGCGGGACTCGGCCACGCCAGCGCGGGCAATGTGGATTTCATGCTGCTCGGCAACCTGCTGGTGGGCTCCCTGCCCGGTATCTGGCTGGGAAGCCATGCCGCGGGGGCGGTGCCGGAAAAGGTCCTGCGCCCGATCCTCGCGGCCATGCTGGTATACGCCGGCCTCAAACTGCTCCTGAAGTAATCGACCGCGGCCGCGCCTTGGCGGATCTCCTCCCGTCCAAGGCGCCTTGCGCCGTTACTCCCGCCGTTCTTCACGTACCGGTTTTACGTCGGCGGGGATTTCCGACGCGGAAGCGACCGGGCGGTATTCCACGTCGAACGATCCGCGATACCCGAATAGGCGTCCCCAAAACCGGTTGCTCACTTCTACGGAGATGCGGAAGCGGCCCTGGGACTCATCGAACCATTCGCATACTTCGGCCCGGCCGGAGAAAAGCATGGGAAACCGGAAGCCCAGGAAACCTTCGTAGAACCGCTGCTCTCCGGAAACCAAGCGCAGCCCGCCGTTAGGCGCGACGGACAAGCCTATGTCCACGGCCAGATGCTGATGGGTGCCCAGGTAATCGACGATGCGCGCGCGCGCGGGGCTGTAGATCATCGTCGCATCGAAGCGGCGGCGTTTACCGGGGAATTCGTATTTCCTCACCCACGTGACGGTCTCCCTGCCGAAGCCGTCCGTATAGGCGTAGTTTTCGATGGTGAAGGGAACGTTTCGCCCCTGCTGGGGGAACATGATGTTGCGCCACGCGCCGACGTACAGGAACGGCACGGTGTAGACGGGTCCGAGCCAAACTTCTTCCATGACCCCCTTCCCGATGGACGCGATCCCATCCGCGCTGCGGAATCCGAACCGCTCCTGGATGTTTGGATGCAGCTTGGCGAAATCGGGCCCCATGGCCTGCGCATAGATGGATCTCATGGAACCTGCCGGGTTTTGCAATTGGAGGCTTTGGGAACGGCCGGGATGTGGATCAACGCCACCGCCGAAAGCGCCATCAAGGCCAGGTTGAACGTCAGGGGATTGAAGGGCCGGAGGAAGCTGCCGGGATCGCAGAGCAAGGCCCCCGCGCCCAGCACGGGCAATGCGAGCAGGCTCAGCCAATGGGTCCGGCGGTCCTGTAGGAAGAGAACGGCCGCGCCGAAGAATACTTCCGCGCAGCCCAATA
This sequence comes from Fibrobacterota bacterium, assembly GCA_019509785.1. Lineage (NCBI taxonomy): Bacteria > Pseudomonadati > Fibrobacterota > Fibrobacterota bacterium. Next base: position 73,066 of record JAEKLQ010000040.1, read on the forward strand.
CGTTGAGCGCATCCGCTTCATGTCCCGGGAACAATCCCGCTTGCGCCAACATCCGGAACTCCCCTGTGTGCTTGAAAAGCAGCTTAGGGAACAAGCCTTGATAGATCCAAACCGATCCGAGCGTCAGCGACGTGATGGATACCGTTAGCTGCGAGATGAGGGCTTGGCGCGGATGAATCCCCTTTTCGATCCAATTCTTGAGACGGTCGAAGCTCCAGGCGGTGGCCCGGACCATCAGGGGCCGGAATACCCAACGGTCGAAGACGGCGCCGGCGAACCCCCAGCGCGTACGGTAATCATATCCGGTCCAGAAGCGGATGCCCGTCCCTTCCGGCGCGTATTTCCAGTAACCGGATCCTTCCCGGATCAGCGATAGAGGGTTCTCTGAACCGAATTTCAGCACGGACGTGCTTTCGCCTTTCCCGGTGGTGCGTGCCGCCACGCTTTCCCCCACGCCCTCCACGGCCAGGCCGAAACCGATTCGGGTCGCGTAGCGGAACCGTTGGGGTTCCTCCGGGGAGCTTTTCGGCAAGTAGTGGATTTCCGAGAACCGCAAGTCCCAGAGTTGATGTTGGGACGGGTCTTGGGTGCGCTCCCACAGGACGTCGAACGCGCATTTGATCCGGGTCTCGATATACAGGGGATGGCGTTTCACGGGAATCTTCCCCGAAAGGTATTTAAAAAAGCCCCTGCGGCTTTCCCCGCAGAGGCTTTCGCATCTCCGATGCCGTGGACCGATCCGGTTCAGGCCTTGCGGCGGCGGGCGAGCAAGGGAATGGCGCAGAGGGCGAGGCCCATCAGGCCCAAGGTGCCAGGTTCGGGAACGGAGGGCGGGACGAATTCCGCGTCGTGGGAATAGGGGGCGAATTGGCCGACGTCCAGATCCCCGCCGCGAGCGACTTCGTCATAGAGGTCGAAGTGCAGGCCGGCGCCGCCCGTCATGCCGGATACATCCAGATGGAAGGTCTGGGCGAACAGGGTGCCCGGGGCCGTCGTGCCGTCCGCGGCGTTGTAGGCGGCTACGGTCTGGGCCGGATCGAAGGCGAAGGCGTATTCGTAGAAGTAGGTGGGATAAATGTTGTGCGCCGCGAGATCGCCCGGATCGAAGGACTGATCGGCCTCGAGCGGCGGAGCGCCATAGACCATATCCGCCCGCTGCAGAACGGGCAATGCCCGGGCAGCCCCCGAGGCCAGGGCGATTGCGGTAATAAAGGCTGATATCGTTCGCATTATTTCTCCCGAAACTTTCCGCCAAGGAAGTAGCAACGGTAAGTGCAAATAGGATGCCAGGAACCTAGCGCGTTTTTCCGATAATCCTATTTCCCCTTTTGGGAATTTGCGTAAGATTATCCGATGGAAAGCATTCCCCCTTGGACCTCCGCGCTTTGATACGCCGGGATTTCGGGGGTGGATCCACGCGAAGAATTTGAGGAGATTACCGACAGGAGGTCCGCTTATGCACGATGCGATCGACTTTCCCGTAGAAGAATCCGGAACGGAAAAATGGGTGCCGGACAAGGTCGCGCGCAAAGCGCGTCGGCTGTCTAAGCGCCAAGCCCACCAGGCTGAACGGGCCCGCATCCGCGAGAACCTGCAAGCCGGCCTCAAGGACCCGGAAGTCTTCCTCGATCTGGAAAGCCGATCCAAGAACATCCGCCGCTTGTTGGCGAGCGGCAAGGCGGAACGGCGGGCCCTCCTGGAAACCCAGAAACGCAAGGCCCGCGCCGAACTCGCCAATACCCGCGATCTCGATACCTTCCTGGCCAAGTCCAGCCGGTCGCGCACGCTCTATTCCATGGTGGCGTTGGCGTACTTCCGCCATGTGCTCCGTTCCGATGAGTACCGGGAGGATCACCGCTACAAGGAAGCCATCCGGCGGGCCCTGGAAGAACCCGGCCTGGCGAAGTCCATCCATAAGCGCTGGGGGAATTTCGATCGCCAGTTCCCGGGGCAACGGGAATGGGAGAGGGCGGCTCCGGAAGCGGCTGGGGTAACTTCGGGGTTAACCGTTTGATCGGTAATCCGGGCCCAGGTAACTCCTAAGTTACCTGGGGCGGGGGCCCCGCGCCAAAGCCGCCGCCAGGGCCATCGCCTCGGGATCCTTTTCCAGCTCTTCCAACATCTTCGGCAGCGGCAGCCGCCAATTCGGCCGCTCCCGGATTGTGCCCGGCAGGTTGGGGCGGAGGGTTACGCCCAAGGCATCTTCCAGGGAAGCGGCCACCAGCAAGGCGGGGGAACGGGCCAACAGGCGGTGGACGGCCAAGGCCGCCCCTTCCAGGGAAGACCCTTCCGCGAGTCCCGTCCAGGAGCGCAGACGATCGGAAGCGGCCTGGCTGGCCAAAGGATCGG